>CAKRPS010000029.1 GCA_934385475.1 uncultured Lachnospiraceae bacterium
CTTCTTCTAATAATTCACGCATTGCTTTACACATGTCAAACTCCTCCTTATCTTCCGTCTTATATACATAATTCATCCGGTTTTCCCACAGTTCTGGCATTTTCAGTAAGCAAGATAAAGAGACTTATGACTATACACTCTCCGCTCTTTACAATGCTGTCGCTCACGGTGCAGATCTGCTGATTCTGTTCTTCAATTCCTTTCATTGACTGGTGTTTCCTGATTCTGGTCAGAAACCTTTAATATCTTATCCTGTTCTTCGCGGATCAGCGCTGTAAGGGCTTTTGTTCCTTTAATATAGGCAAATGTCAGAATTCCGAGCATGACCACCGCATATCCGGTATCAAATCCGTTTGACAAACCAGCCTTAATTTTGACAATGATATTGATAACATTAACAAGTAATGTCAATGTGCTTAACGCTGCAATAAATTTAGTATTCAGATAGAAACAGATAATCGTGAAAACTGCCAGTATGTAA
This sequence comes from uncultured Lachnospiraceae bacterium, assembly GCA_934385475.1. Classification (GTDB taxonomy): domain Bacteria; phylum Bacillota; class Clostridia; order Lachnospirales; family Lachnospiraceae; genus UBA3282. Next base: position 482 of record CAKRPS010000029.1, read on the forward strand.
CTGTAGTATGACACCATCCTAAAATCAAACAGGGCAATTACATAGTCTGCGAAAAATATCAGTGACGCATAATAGACGGTCTTTCTGTCGCCGGGCAATCGCAGAGTCACAATGGTTTCTGCGATCATCGTTATGATCGTACTTACCAAAAGCAGGCTTTTGTTCGTAACAATACCTTCATTCTGTATACTTACAATATAAAAAGCACACAAATCATTATTACATAGTACAACAACCTGTTTAATTTCTTTGTCTGTAAATCAGCAATCCTTTGACAAGATGCAAATATAGCCGATAACATGCAACCGCAGCACAATTATTTGACCCATTTCGGAAAATACTTCAAAAGCTTTACTCTTTGCTGTATAATGTTCCCTGCAAAGATAAAAACGCAACGTGTATCTGATACACCAGAGCCGGTAGGTAGCCCGGCCGTCTGAAAAAACAAAATATTTTTCAGGTAAGTAACCTTCCCCTCCGGGTCGTCCATTCTTTGTTCACTTTTTCACAGGAGGGATTTTTATGGACAAGGTGACCGGCAAACTGACTGTTTTATTTGAAGATCCGTTTTGGATCGGTGTCTTTGAGAGGATTTCAAGTGGAAAGCTATCCGTATGTAAAGTTACCTTTGGCGCTGAACCCAGGGATTACGAAATTCAGGACTTTATCCTGAAAAACTATTCTCATCTGCGATTTAGTCCCTGTGTCGATATTGCAGTTAAAAAAGAATCGACAAACCCCAAGCGTATGCAGCGGGAGGTCAGAAAGCAGACCCTGCAGAGCGGAATTGGAACGAAATCACAGCAGGCTCTGCAACTGCAGCGGGAAGAGAACAAACTTGAGCGCAAAGCCACTACGAAGCAGGAGCGGGAAGCGGAAAAGCAACGTCAGTTTGAACTGCGACAGCAGAAACGAAAAGAAAAACACCGAGGACGGTAGATCACCCAAAGCTCCCAGTTGTGATAAAACAGCCGGGAGTTTTTTCATTTCTCTTTCATTGACACCATAGTGCCAAAAGCTTATAATCATGGCAGTTCAATACCACTAACTACTTGTAAAGAAAAGAGGTTCTTATGAAAATACAAAAATATCTCGAACATCATTACCTGCTCTGCGATGGTGCCTTCGGAACCTACTATGCTGATAAATATCAAACAGAAGAAATGCCGGAGCTTGCCAATATGGCCTATCCGGACCGTGTCAAGGCAATTCATACCGAATACATTGCCGCCGGTGCCAGGCTGATCCGTACAAACACCTTTGCGTGCAATACCTCCCTTCTCCACAAAAGTTTTGGACGGGTGGAGGAAAACATCATATCCGCAATCGCACTTGCCAGGGAAAGTGCACAGGATCAGGATATCTATATCGCCGGCGATATCGGACCAATCCCGGCAGATGCTTCCCACACTGCGGATGAAATACGGGAGGAATATGTCCGTATCGTCGATGTGTTCTTAACACAGGGAATCAATATCCTTCACTTTGAGACCTTTGCCGACATGGACGCACTGCTCCCGGCGATTGACCGGTGTAAGGAAGCAGGTGCATTTGTGAGCATCAGCTTCTGTGTCAACCAGTTTGGCTACAGCCTCGCCGGGTTGAGTGCAAGGCACTTGTTAAATGATGCCGCTAAGCTGCCGGTAGACGCCATTGGCCTGAACTGCGGCGTAGGTCCCGGTCATATGCTCAAGCTTCTGGAGAACATTCCTTTTCCGGAGGGAAAATATATGCTGGCACTTTCCAACGCCGGTTACCCGATTATCACGCGGAATCATCTGCGATACGGCAACACCCCTTCCTACTTTGCCCAAAAGCTCAGGGATGCCGCAAAGACGGGGATTGATATTATCGGCGGCTGTTGCGGTACGACTCCTGAATTTATCCGGCAGGCAGCGCAGCTTCTGGAAGATATCCACAGAAAGCACCGTAAATCTGCCGCAGAGTCCACAGAATCTGCCGCTTTGTCTGTGCACAAGGGTTTCCTGTACGACGAAACCGGTGTTCGTAAGAACAAAAAACTGATTGCCGTAGAGCTTGCTCCGCCTTTTGATGCAAACGATGAAAAGCTTCTGGAATCCGCCCATGCCCTCATCGGTTCGGATGTGGATGTTCTTACCTTCCCGGATTCTCCTTCCGGCAGAACCCGCGTGGATTCGGTTCTGATGGCTGACAAGGTACACAAAGAAACCGGCTTGACCGTAATGCCGCATATCTGCTGTCGTGACAAAAATACTGTAGCTATGCGTTCGCTTCTTATGGGCGCAAAGATCAACGATATCCACAATCTTCTGATCATAACAGGAGATCCTCTGCCGACTATGGTCCGGCAAACCGTGAAGGCAGTATTTAATTTTGATTCTGTAGGGCTTATGAAGATCGCACAGGAAATGAATGAAGAAATTCTTACCGATAACCCTTTCAGCTATGGTGGTGCTATCAACCAGGGACGCAGAAACCTGTCGGTTGAGATAGAACGTGTCAAGAAAAAAATGGCGGCCGGTGCAGAGTTTTTCCTGACACAGCCTGTCTTCTGTGAAGAGGATGTGCAACGTCTTCGTCAGGTCAAGGAGGAGACCGGTGCCTGCATCCTCTGCGGTATTATGCCACTCATCAGCCGCAAGAATGCGCTTTTCATGAAAAACGAGATATCCGGTGTCAACATCCCGGATGAGGTGATCGCCCGCTATCCTGAAAATGGCGGCCGCGAAGCCGGTGAAACCGTTGGTGTATCCATCGCCAGAGATATTATCCGGCTGACAGAGGATTTTGTGGACGGTTACTACTTCTCCTTCCCCTTCAACCGGACATATCTTCTACGCCAGATTATGACTGACTAAAGCTTTTGATGAATTTCCATGATCTTATCGGTGTACTCCCGAATCAGCTTCGTAGATTCCTTGAAGCGGGAAAGTTCACCGGGTGTCATATGAATTTCCAGTACGTCGGCTGCCCCATAGCGGTTCAAAACGGTAGGCACGCCGGCGTACACATTTTTCTCCCCATATTCTCCCTCAAGCAAAGTCGATACCGGAACAATTCTGTTCTCATCGTTCAGGATTGCCTTAATGATCCCTGCACAGGCTGTCGCGATTCCATAGTAAGTCGTTCCCTTACGGTTCAGGATTTCCCAGCCTTCCTGTGTTGTCTTATACACGAGATCATCCAGATCCACATCGCCAACCATTTCTTTATTGTCAGATATTACATCATAGAACGGCTTGCCCGCAACTGTAACAGTCGACCACGGTACCATCTGAGAGTCTCCGTGCTCTCCCATGGAATACGCGTGAACGCTTCGCGGATCGACCTTTGCGATCTGCGCGATCATATTCTGCAATCTGGCTGAATCAATAGCTGTACCGGTTCCAATGACCTGATTCTTGGGGAGTCCCGACAAGAACTGTACATAATGCGTTATAATATCTACCGGATTGGAAATGACCAGAAAGATGCCGTCAAATCCACTTTCCATAATCGGATCAACAATCGATTTACAGATCTTTGCACTGAGTTCCAGCGTATCCAGTCTGGTCTGTCCCGGCTTAGGCGGTGCACCGGCTGTGATCACAATAATGTCTACGTCGCCGCAGTCCTTATAATCCCCTGTTTTCACCTTGACATTTTTATTCAGATACTCAATGGTATCCTGAAGATCCAGCATCTCTCCGTATGCTCTCTCCTTGTTGATATCGATCATGATCACTTCATCGCAGATACCCTGCGTGATCAAACTGAAGGCGGTAGTCGACCCTACCAGTCCACATCCTACGATTGCTACTTTTCTTTGTGAAATCTGCATAGTATCCCTCTTTTCTGCGCACCTCTTACTTTGTCCGGCGTGTCTTGGGCGCGCAGGCACAATCCGGATTTTCATAATAGTTCTGATTCTATAACAAAAGAGCGAAAGCACCTTTGGGGCACCTTCGCTCTTTTGATACATTATAGGTAAATTATGCTCTCACGTCAAGAAAATTATTCCTCCGGAATCCAGACACGCATCTGGTTCAAGCCACGGTTCCCCCAGGTATAGTACGGAACCAGTGTCACGGTACATGCTTCCCTCGCAGGTTTTTCAAAGCTGTAGAGCTCCTCCTGCAGTGCTTCACGGTATCCTTCCGCATAGATTTCGCGGATTCCGCAAAGCTTGTCGGAAAGGTAATTGCTTATCTCAACCTTTCCGTCCTCCTTGAGACTTACGGAAAGGATATCGTTTTCGTTATCTACTCCCTCTGCGCAGTAAATAAGGGGTCCTCTCTGTAAAGCTACCTTCCGGGTATCAGCTGCCACCTTGTTGCTTGCATATACCTTTCTGATCGACATCTCAAACTCAACGGTTAACTTATCCTCTGCCGTAAACTCTTCGTGCAGATAAGCGTATCCATCCTTTATCCTGCAGTCAAGTTCCTTGCCATTCAGACAGATCTTCACCTGCTTTGTCCATCCCGGAATACGGATTGCAAGCGGTACAGACATGGTCTCTTTTACCGGTGCAAAACGGTATGTAATCACATTGTCATACGGATAGTCCGTTTCCAGCGTAATTTTGCCTCCCAGACTTTCCGTCAGATCCAGCGTTCCATCCACATACAGATTGGAGAAAAGCGTTCCCGGAATCATATGCCATGCATACTCTGCCACGGATGACAACAATCTTGCCACGTTAGGCGGGCAGCATGCACAGGTAAACCACTTCGGGCGTACCGGAAGCGCATGTTTATGTGTCTGCGCCTCACCGGATATTCCCGGCAATACCTCCAACGGATTTACATAGAAAAATCTCTTTCCATCAAGCTGCATTCCTGCCAATACACAGTTGTACAGTGCTCTTTCCATGACATCCGCATATTTTGCATTTCTTTCAAGATACAACATTTTGTTGGAGAAAAAGATCAGTCCGATCGCCGCACAGGTTTCTGCATAGGCGGTATCGTTGGGAAGATGGTAATCCTTTGTAAATGCTTCTCCCTCATAAGCGGAACCGATCGCTCCGGTGACATACATTCTCGCCTGTGTAATGTTGTTCCACAGCGTCTTGCAGGCCTCTTTGAGTGTTGTATCGCCGGTTTCCATTGCAGCGTCTGCCATACCGGTGTACAGATATACGGCACGTACCGCATGTCCAACCGCTTTGTCCTGCTCTCTTACCGGGGCATAGTTCTGCTCATATTCCTTGTTCTGTGGATCATTTCTCCAGACAGCCCATCCGGCCTTCTCTTTTTCCTTAATAAAATAATCACTGTCCACACCGCGCACATTGATAAAGTGCAGTGCCAGTTCTTTGTATTTCTCTTCCTTGGTGCAGCGGAACAGTCTCATCAGGGCAAGTTCGATCTCCGGATGTCCCGGATACCCTTCTGCACCTTCCTCAATGAAATGCTTGTAGATATGATCTGCCATGCCGCACATAATCTCTAACAGTCTGGACTTTCCGGTACACTCTGCATAGGCAACCGCTGCCTCGATCATATGTCCCGCACAGTACAACTCATGTGCTTCCTGTAAGTTTGTCCAGCGCTTTTCAGGTTCTTTCACTGTAAAATAGGTATTCAGATAGCCATCCTTCTGCTGTGCCTCACCGATCAGTTCAATGATCTCATCACACCGCTTTTCCAGTTCCTTGTCCGGATACTGTGCCAGGGAGTAAGCCGCACCCTCCAGCCATTTCGCAACATCACTGTCCTGAAATACCATTCCATAAAAGTCGCCATCACATTTTCCGTTCTTGATCTTTTCCGCTGCCATACGGAAATTCTCGATACAATGGCTTTTCTCGGCACCTTCGATCTGATCATTCAGTGCCTTTTCCTGATAAGGGAGCACTACGTCCTTTACCAGCTTTTCGTAGCGCTCCCAAAATCCTTCGTTTACCTCAAATTTTTTGACCAACTTCAAATCACCCATCTGCATACCCTCCATTATTGGTTCCGTGATTAGTTATGTATGTATTATAATCCTCTAAAACCGGATATAACATGGATGATTTTCTTTATTTTTTGTAGGATATTCCGATCGTTCGCTGTTAAACAGAATCTTTACTGAATGATCTCAAAGGATTCCACTTCCTCCAGCTTCGTGAATAAATCTACAATTTCCTCCTTCGTATACTTTGCCGGAACAAGCACCTGACAACGGAGCTGGAATACATTTTTTCCTTTCCGTTCCCATTTGAACTGGTTCATACAGATATTGTAATCATTCAGTTCTTTGGTGATCTTCTCAAAGCCCTTCTTTTCATTTGTGATAAGGAATACCACTCGTGCCCTTGTTGCCTGCTTTACCACCCACAGATTTCTGTGGAAAAGGGCCTGTATCGTAACCACCAGTATCGTTGTCGCAATACTGATCGGATACATTCCGGCCCCGACCGCCATTCCGACCGCAACCGTTACCCAGACACCTGCTGCCGTCGTGATTCCACTGACATAGCCCTGTTTGCCGATAAAGATCAGGCCGCCACCCAGGATTCCTATTCCGGTAATAATTCCCGCCGCCACACGCGATACGTCGACGGAAGTTCCCTCTGCACCCAATACATCAAAGAAACCATACTTGGAGATGATCATCATAAGTGCAGACGCAAGAGCGATCATAACATGTGTTCTCGTTCCTGCCACTTTGGTACGAAGCTGCCTCTCAATACCGATCACCCCACCACAGATACAGGCTACCAGGATACGGATGAGAAAGGGGAGCTGTTCCATCAAATAAGCACCCATCAAGATACCCTCCTTCTCTATCTGTCAATGCGATTTTTCATCGCTAGATTACATGGACATCACAGGTGTCGAACTTCACGTAAGCCTTATCGCCTACCTGATAGATCTTCTTATGTTTAGGATTGAAATCTGTGATCTTTACAAGAGTATCGCCTACCATAACATGATAATTCTGATATTCACCCATAAAGCAGCTCATCACAACCTTACAGGGAAGCTGTCCCTGATCTGCCAGGACTGCTGCCTCAGGACGAAGCACGATCGTACAGTTGCTGCCCGCTGCAAAGTTTCCGATGTCCTCCACTTCTACTTCTCTGTCATGGATAGAAAGAACACCCTTGGTTCCCTCCTTGCGGATCAAGGTTCCTCTCAGGAAGTTTGCTTCACCGATAAAGTCTGCCACAAATTCATCTGCCGGATGATAATAGATCTCCTGCGGAGTTCCTATCTGGGATATCACACCCTTGTTCATAATGATGATCTGATCGGAAAGGGCCATCGCTTCACTCTGATCATGTGTAACGTAAACAGCGGTAATACCGACACGCTGCTGGATATTCCGGATCTCTGTACGCATGGACACACGTAGCTTCGCATCCAGGTTGGACAACGGCTCATCAAACAGAAGTACACTCGGCTCAACGACCAACGCTCTTGCCAACGCAACTCTCTGCTGCTGTCCACCGGAAAGCTGGTTTGTCATACGGCCTTCCATACCGCTAAGCTCTACCAGATCCAGAATCTCCATTACCTTGTCATGGATCACGGATTTGTCCATCTTACGAAGCTTTAAGCCATAAGCTACATTGTCAAATACATTATAGTGCGGGAAAAGCGCATAACTCTGGAATACCATTGCCGTATCACGCTTATTCGGAGTCAGTTCGTTGATCGCCTGATCTCCAAGGTAGATTTCTCCTTCATCCGGGCTTTCAAAGCCTGCGATCATACGCAGGGTTGTTGTCTTACCACAGCCGGAGGGTCCAAGCAGGGTGACAAAGCTGCCCGGCTTGATTTCCAGATTAGCGTCGTCTACCGCCTTAAAGTCCTTTCCAGTCTTCGGGTCCTGATATATTTTTGAGATATGCTCTAAACGGATTCCTTTGGATTCTTTCAGCATATTATTTGTCCTCCTTTATCTTTTTACTGGTACCGAAGAACCGGATAAACAGGTTCATCAGCAGAACTGACAGATATACGATCGCAATCAGGATTGTTGCGTAAGCACACGCTACACCGTAATAGCCCTTCTCTGCGAATTCGTTGATCTGACAGGTAATAAGCAGAAACTGCGGCGTAACCAGAAGGATGATCGCACTGATCGCCGTAATACTACGTACAAATGAAGTAACAAGTCCACTGAAGAAGGAATCCTTGATAAGCGGCAGGGTTACGGTTGTAAATACTGTACCGCTTCCGGCTCCCAGATCATATGCCGATTCCTCGATGGATTTATCAATCTGACGAAGTGCGGAAATACCGCTTCTTGTACCAACCGGAAGACTTCGCACGATAAATACGATAACCAGGATCAATCCCGTTCCGTAGATTCCACTCAAAATACCACTGTGGAAAATACCGTTTGCATATCCACGGATATATCCGATACCGAGTACTGTTCCGGGAACTGCCATTGCCAGCATGGAAACAAATTCAATAAATCCTTTGGATTTGAATTTCTTCTTAACTACCAGATAAGAGATCACCATGGAAAGCAATGCGGTGATCGGTGCTGCGATAATAGACAACAGGAACGAATCCTTGAATGCCTTAAAGCCGCTGTATTTGAACAGATAATCAAACCACTTAAATGTCAGCGAATAATCACGTCCCCACAGTTTAAAGAGTGCACCGAACGGGATCATGATGTACATAACAATAACAAAAAGTGCTACCAGACAACAGATCACGGTCAGAGGAATGGTAACGCTCTTATCCTCGATCAACATTCTGGCTCTGGATGCCTTACCGGTAAGTGTCGCTGCTGTCTTGCGTTCCAGATAGTATTTCTGGATAAAGAACAGAACCAGTGTCAGTGACAGAAGCACTACAGACATTGCTGCCGCACCCGTGGAATCATAGGAACCGGTTACCTGCAGGTAGATCGTGGTTGCCAGTGTATCGTAGTCACCACCGATCAGCATCGGGTTAGCAAAGTCTGCTACCGATTCAATAAAAGTTACCAGAAAAGCATTTCCGAGACCCGGCAGAAGAAGCGGCAGGGTTACGGTCGTAAATACCTTCATCCGGGAAGCGCCGATATCACGTGCGGCCTCTTCCAGAGATGGATCTATGTTTTTTAACAGACCTTTCAACATCAGATAGCATACTGGGAAAAATGTAAGCGTCTGTACGACTACAATTCCCTTTAAGCCATATACATTGGAATCATAAATGTGAAGCAGTGAACGGGTTACGATACCGCTTCGTCCAAACAACATAATCGTAGACAATGATAATACAAACGGAGGTGAAACAACCGGAAGCAGAGATACAATATTAAAAAGTCTTCCCACCGCCTTATTTTTTACTTTCACATACACATCTACATAAGCAAACAATAAACCGATTGCCGTAGATAAAATTCCCGTCAGGAAACCAAGCACTAACGTGTTGGAAAATGCAGTCCGAAAACGCTGCATGCTAAGAACCCTTTGAAATACGGAAAGCGTCAGCTTTCCTTCGGTATAAACACTGTCAATCAAAAGAACAAATAACGGATATACAATAAACAGTACAAGGAAAATAAGCAGTACGCTGATCATTCCTACCATCACCGGGTCGGAAAACAATTTTTTGCGATCCAGCTGTGCACTTTTACTCTTACCAGCCATATGTGTTCCCCCTTTCTCGCCCCATAAAGATAAAAATTTGGATAGAAAAGGGAGATGGTGTCTGCACCATCTCCCCTGCCTTTACATATTACTCAGTCAGGAATCTGCTGCTATCAGCATCCTCGGAAGAACCGTTTGTTACTGCTGCGAAGAAATCTTCTACATAAGTTGCTGTGTTTGCTTTTGCATCCTCGAAATCATAATCAATTACGTTGTCAGGATCAAGACCAAACTGTGTAGCCTCTTCCGGCTGCTCAGCATTGTCCAGTACAAGGAACTGATAAGATTCGTTCTCTTTTGCAATATTTACACAATCCGGAGAAAGTGCATATTCAATCCAAAGCTTTGCTGCGTTCTCATTCTTGCATCCCTTGAAGATTGCGGTAGCACCGATCTCAAAGCTTGTTCCTGATGCAGGAATGACAAGCTCGATATTGTCATAACCGGACAGAATCTGTGTAATACCATCATGTAAGAATCCGATAGCGATAACACACTCGCCAGGGCCAACCATCTTAGACGGGCCAGAACCACTCTTTGTGTACTGGTAAATGTTCTTATCCAGCTCTTTGAAGTACTCCATAGCTTCGTCATGGCCTTTCATCTGAACCATGGTATTGATAACAAGCTTTGCTGTACCCGCTGTAGACGGGTTGGACATTCCGATCAGACCCTGATATTCCGGTTTGATCAGGTCATCCCAATCCTTCGGAGCTTCCAGACCAAGTCTGTCAAGTTCTTCAGTATTTACCATGAATCCAAGGATTCCTTTATAAATACCATACCAGTTACCATCGGCATCTTTGTAAGTATCAGAAATCAGATGAGAAGCATTCTGTGCCTGATAGGGCTCAAGTAATCCTGCTGCAACTGCCTCATTGTAAGGATCTGTTGTACCACCGAACCATACATCGGCTGACGGGCTTCCTGCCTCTTCCTCAATCTTCGTATAAACTTCACCGGTAGAAAGTCTCTGATAATCTACCTGAATTCCGTAAAGTTCTTCGAACTTCTGACAAGCTGCGGACAGATATGCTTCTTCACAGGAACCATATACTGTAAGCTTGCCCTCTGCCTTTGCTGCCTCAATCAGAGCATCCATATCGGAGCCTTCTGCTGTGTCGGCTGCTGCATCCTCTGCGGGTGCTTCTGCTGCAGTATCCTCTGCCGGAGCTTCTGTTGTCTCTTCCGGTGTAGCTGCCGGTTCTGTCTCAGCCTTGTTGTCTGATCCGCCGCAGCCCATCATGGACAATGCCATTGCTGCTGTCAGGATAGCTGCCATAACCTTCTTTCCCATAATCTTTTTCATAAAAAATCCTCCTTTTTCTTTTTGTACATAAGTTACAAAAAATCTTATGTGCATGATATTATTATATAAATAATATACAACCATGTATACTGGACAAAACGAATATCCTTTTAAGAATTCTGATATTTTGTCTCATAATTTTCATTATTCCCGATATCTATTCTGGTATTCCGAAGGAGAAACTCCCACCTGTTTCTTAAACGTCACGCTGAAATATGTGATGTCACGGTATCCCACCATCTCTGCTACCTCATACACCTTGCGCTTATGATCCTTGAGCAGATTCTTGGCAGCCCGCATGCGGCATTGCATCAGATAGGAGAGAAATGTGAAGTCCGTCTCCTTTCGGAACAGATGACTCAGATGTCCTTCACTGATGGAAAGTCTCTCTGCCGCAGACCTTACCGAAATATTCGGATCTGCATAGTTTTCTTCTATATAAGCAATCGCGTCCATAATATATTTGCTCTTATCACCTTTGGTCAGCGTACATTCCGGATTTTTTTTCTCCGTCGCCGCCTTTTTGCTCTTCTTCAAAATACGTTCTACCGCCGCCTCCAGTTGTCCGTCCTCAAAAGGTTTGAGCAGATAATCTGCTGCGTCCAGCTTCACTGCCGCCTGCGCGTAGGAAAACTCCTCATAAGCCGTCAGAAAAATAACCACCGCATCCACATCCTCTTCCCGCAGAATCTTCACCATCTCAATCCCATTCATTTTGGGCATACAGATATCGGTGATAATAATATCCGGGTGATATTTACGAATGGTCTCCAGGCCTTCTTCTCCATCCTCTGCCGCGCCGGCCACCATGCAGTCTATCTTTGACCAGTCTGTTCCGTGGACAATTCCCTGTCTCACCAGCTTCTCATCTTCCACCACTACAACCTTATACATTTCGTACCCCTTTTCTGACCGGCAGCGTCATATAAATCGTACTCCCGACACCTGACTCCGATTCTGCATGCAGACCATAGCTTTCTCCATAATTAAGCCTTATGATCTCATTCACATTATAATATCCGATACTGTGTCTGCTCTCACTGCCACTCTTTTGTTCCTTGACCGGTGCCCCATTCTTCTCACAATGATTCAGCTTTTCAACCTGCTCCGGTGACATGCCTACCCCATCATCCCGGATCAGAATCTGCAACACTTTCTCTTCGTCCTCGTCAAGCAGCTTTGCCTGTACCATTACCCTGCCGTTCTCTCGATCCTCCAACCCATGGATAATTGCATTTTCTATGATAGGCTGTAATATCTGCTTCGGCACAAGACAGTCTGAAAGCTCATCCGGAACATCTACAATAAACTCAAACCGGTCCGCAAACCGTATCTCCTGAATCTGCACATAGGCTTCCGCAAGCTCTACCTCCTTGGCAAGCGTAATCTCTGACTTCGCAGAAATACTCATCCGCAGAATCTTGGCAAGCCCCGCTGAAATAGTCGCTATTTCCGGCACCTCATTGGCCTTGCCGAGCCATTTGATGGTATCGAGCGCATTGTACAGAAAATGTGGATTCAGCTGTGCCTGCATCATCTGGATCCTTGCTTCACTCAGCTCCCTCTCCCGCGTCAGAAGACAGTCCATGTTTTCGGACAAATGCTCTGCCATCACGTTAAAGCTCTCTGAAAGCTGTCCCAGTTCATCCTGGCTCTCTACCTGGATCTTCGCCTTGAAATTCCCTTTCCGAATCTCAGAAAAGGCCTCCTGCATCCGCTTGATCGGACGATAGATAAAATTACTTGTATATCCGGACAGAAGAATACAGATTCCCAGTCCGGCAAGCCCTGACAATACCGCGATCGTCATGGCTGCATTTTTCATGTTGTCCAGAGCAGCGATCGGCTGCTGATAAAGTATGTAAAGGCAACTGTTTTTCTCATATCTGGCATGAAAGAAATATTCTCTGTCCAGACTCTGGCAGGTGCTTTGCACCTCTCCAGCATTTTCTTTTCTGAGAAGACTCTGCCTTGCCGCGCGCAGTTCCTCCTCATCGTAGGAATCTGCGGAGCTGTAGACCAACTCATGAAAACTGTCTATGGCATAGATCGTTCCCTGCTCTTCTTTCACAAGATCATTTAGCAGATTGTCAAACATTCCCTTGTTGAGTGTCGCAACGATATAGCCAATGATCTCCTCTTCATCCGAGCACACTGCCATGGCAATTCTCAGAAATTCAACCCGTTCCTGTCCCTCATACAGTCTTGCATTCCGGACAACCATCTCCCCGGGCTTCTGCGACGCCTCATACAACACGCTCCAGTCAAGCGGGAGCTTATCTTTGATATAGGTATTTTCAGCAACGGAACTTATCTTATGACCCTCCGCATTGTAAATAGTAAAATACGCATATTTACTGTACTTTGAGCTTACCGCATACAGTTCGCGGTACACCGCCGTTTCCGACTGTTCCCCGGTCTGTAAGCTTTCCTTAATCACTTCCGCGTTGCCAAGCTGCCACATCGCGTCGTAAATATTGGAAAAAGCCGAGTCAAAGGACCCGGCTACCGCATTCAAGATCGTCTCCGCTTCCTGATTCAGATTATTTTCATAAGTCAAATTAAACATCTGAAGCATCACAAAATATCCGATCACCATCGGAATACCGGCTGCCATAAGCATACCGACAAATATTTTTCTGCGGAAAGAAATATTTTTCAGTAATTTCATCTTCACTCTTCTCTGTCAGCTATTCCGTAAATTCTATCCCTCCCAATCAGTATAAAGCGAAATTAAAAATCTGTAAACTAAATGGCTAAATTCCGGGTATATATGATTTCCTGTACTGGCTCGGCGTACACCCACGCTCCCTGTGGAAAATACGGCTGAAATAAAATACATCCGAAAATCCGGTACGCTGTGCGATCTCTCCAATCTGGACATCCGTCTCCCTCAAATATTTCTCCGCAAGGTCAAGGCGCAGCATGTATTGGTACTCCTTTATGGTTCTGCCGGTCACTTCCTTGAAAAGAGTTCCCGCATATTTATAGGAAAGACCGCACACTCTCTCGATCTCGGCAGCCGTAAAATTGCGGACATAATTGTTCCTGATAAACTCTGCCATAGACCTCACATATGCATTATCCGGCTCCGAATCCTGCCGCAGCCTTGCACTCTCTGCAAAAATGTTCAGTAAATGGATCGATGTCACAGGAACATTTCCCGCCCGGTGCGAAGTTACCAATTTTTCAAATTCTCTCTCTATGCGTCCGCCTTTCTCACAATCCATCAGCTTTGGCAGTGTCAGATAACTCATTTCATCCACGCGCTGTGCGTAAATTCTTTTGCCCTGCAGTGCACTCTCCTCGGACAAGCCGAAATTTCCCAACGTTTCAAACTCTCTCGCCGTATTCTCTGGCTCCGCACAGTAAAAATGCGCATAATACCACGCCGATCCTGCTTCAAAAGGCTGCTCACCCCAGTGATGAACTCCCGCCTTCAGAAAAAACAGACGGTTCGGAACAAGTTCGTAGGCTGTTCCATCCTCTATAATCTCCATCCACCCCTTCAGCAGATAAATGGCAACATGAAAAGGCGCTGTTCTGTCTACATGCTGTATCGGAGTGACTGCCACGCTGTAATCGGACTCACACACAAACGGCATGGCGCTGCATGGTATCTGTAAATAATGGGTGGACATAGCTGCTCCTTTCCTGAACTGTTACGGTTTTTAAAATTTTTTAAAAAGAAACATTGACAACTCCGTGTCAAATGTTGTAATATACTAGTTGTTCGCGGTATCGGGGTGTGGCTCAGCTTGGTAGAGCGCTACGTTCGGGACGTAGAGGTCGCAAGTTCGAATCTTGTCACCCCGACTGGTTTGAATGGCGGAAAATCAAGGTTTTCCGTCGTTTTTTTTATAGCTAAAATTTGGTAGGTTTTAGTAGGGTAAAGCAACCGCATCTTTTATTGCGTAATTGTAAACTGCGTTTACTTCGTCTTTTGTTAGTTCTGTTGCTCTTGCATTACGGATATAATGCTCCGTTGTACTCGGACAACAATGTCCTGCCGAGTGCTGTATTTTATCAATACTTACCCCTTGCGCATTTAATGCGGTTACAGCATAAAATCTAATACTATGGCTAGGCAGATAGTCAACATTTGCATGATTGCAAAACTTTCTTAGCCATTTGTTTAGCGTGTTTTCTGTCAGTACGTGTCCGTTGCTTTCAAATACATAAACCGCATTTTCTGAACTGTCTGCTCTTTGCGCTTTTAGTATCTCAACCGCAAAATCACACAATGCAGGATTTCTATTACCCTTGCTCTTTTTGGCTTTTGTCAATCCGCTGTATTTATAACAATGATTGCCATCTTTATCCGTATGCCTGCGAATTTGTGAATGTATTTTAATACTTTCGCACCCCTTTGTAAAATCTACATCAGACCATTTTAAGGAGCGTATTTCCCCATTACGCAAAGGAGCACAAAACGCTAAACACAACGCTCTTGCGGACACATAGGCAAGAGAATTTTTACGATAAGAAGAAAGTATTTTACTATCCGTCATTACTGCAAGCAGTTTGTCTCTTTCTTCTGCCGTATAAACCCTTTCGTCATTGTTGACTTCTCGCGCGAAAATATCCGATGTGGTTAAACCGACCATGATATTATTAGTAACAATGTCGTTGTTATAAGCATAGTTAAAAGCCTTTGATAATACTAACCTTGCATCTGCAAGACCGTCACTTGTTAAATGTTGCTCGATTGCTATATCTTCCAAGTGATTGTGTATGTGACTTGTCTTTATTTGCTTAATCGGCTTTTTGGCTATCGGATAATTTCCCACAAAACGCTTAAAATTAGATTTATAAACTTTTGCGGATTCTGACGACCTCGCTTCTCCGTCAACAAGTTTTTCAAACCTTTCCATTGATTTTAGGAAACATTCTTCTAAAGTCATGTCGCTATCATGATAGAAATATGCGTATGCACGCTTTAAAACCTCTGTTCTATTTTTTAGACAAATCTGTATTGGTGTACTTGTTTTATATTCCCCCCTTTTTGTAATTTTGATTTTCTTGTCCGGATTCCATCCGATTTCTTTTAGTGCTTTTTCGTATTCTCTCGTAAGCATATCTAATTTCGGGTTATCCGTACCGTCCTTGAAAATCATTATCTCATTTTCCAACGCATCAATCAACGCATTTTTTGCCACTTTGTATTTCTCCATATTCACACTGTAAAAACCAAAAGTTACAGTGGCTATATGCAAATAAAAAGTGGGGATTATAGCCGTAGTTTGAATATGAAGAAAAACGAAGTAGCATACAGTGTCCAAACAAAAAATTTCTTACTGTTCAAAAATGCTATATATAGCATTTTTTATTTTTCACATATATTACTTGTAATAGAACAGCTATCACAAACATAACAGATAGTTTGTGTAGCAATAAAATATGGTGCTGATTTTTTAACACAATAGGTGCACAAAAGCAGGAAAATATTTGCACCAATGGTGTGAAAAAAACGCATCAAAAAAAGAAAGGAAGAACGAACCATGAATGACAAAGATTTAATTGTTGCCTACTGTACTGCTTGCGAAACCGCGCAAAAGCATAAGCCCGAAAATGCTAGCTATTTTGCCATGCTTAGGCACTTGGCACTCACTGAGCCGTACTATCCAGTTGAAATTAACCTAGCATGGCTACTTGATGATTATGCGGAATATTTTGAAAAAGAAGATTACCAGTATTACATAAAAATACTAGCAAATGCGCTACATAGTGCACACGCTCGGGGGTAGACGCATGTTCTTTCGCGTCTTAGGGGTCGAGTTAGACCCCTTTGGCGTGGTTGGAAATCTGTCCGCTCTTTGGACAGATAGACAACAACACGGCAAAAGGTGTCCAGAGGGCTGTGCCCTTTGGTGTGGAGTCCAGAGGGCAAAGCCCTTTGGTGGGTGGGATCAAAAGGGAGGGCAAAGCCCTTTCTTTCGAATGTTAGCTTTAGCTGACATGAGAGGGGCCGAGGAACTGTGGCAAGAAGCCGTTTTTTGGCGGTATAGCACTTTTTGCGAGGTACGATGCAAAAATGCTATATCTTGTTATAGGATACATTTTTTGCACAGTACATTGGGGAATCTGTACGGAATTTGCAAAATGCTATATATAGCATTTTGCAAAGTACGCACAGATGTACCTTTGTACAAGCAAAAGTATCCTATATACAAAAGCACCCCAGTAATAAAAAAAATGAAAAAGAAAGGAAAGAACGAAAATGGCATCAGTTCAGAAATTTGGAAATAAGATTGCAGTTTCCAAACAAATCAATCATATCGAAAGATTAGTCCAAGGTGAATATGGCAACGAGGATATAGATAAAAGCAGAATCAGCAATGATTACACTTTAATCGATAGAGATATGTCTAGCTACGATTATTATTTGCATCGATTATCTCAGTGTAGGATACAAAATCGCAAGGATGTAAAAACAGCATTTGGATGGATAATTACTAAGCCTAAGGATGTGCCACAGGAAAAAGAGGTTTTATTTTTCAAACATTGCCATGATTTTTTATCTAAAAGATATGGTGGAGAGGAAAATTGCATTTCGGCGGTTGTACACAAAGATGAAACTGGTGAACCTCATATGCACTGGTTAGGCATGCCGATTGTTGAGAATCAAAAAAAGACAGCCGTAAATAATCAAGACGAACGTATCAATATGTCCGCTGTCATAAACAAAAAAGATTTGCGTACATTTCATAGGGATTTAGACAAGTACCTAAAATCAAAAGGTATGTCTTGCTCTGTGTACACCGGTGTTACCGCTCGGCAAGGTGGCAACCGAACCGTTAAAGAAATGAAAGCAGAAAGAGATATAAAAAGAGAACGGCAAGTTGCACGAGAAAGGACTCCTATACTATGGACATAGATAGATATATGTACGGTGTTGCGTCCGTTGTATTTTTGATTGTTGCTGTTGCAATTTGGCTTTCTGTTACGAAACCAAAAAGCAAAAATAAAAGGAAAGGAGAACGAAAAAATGAGTGATAGATTTTTACTTTTGCTCGGGGCTTTTGGTCTTTTATTAGTTATCTTGATGCAAGGTGCAAAATTGAATAAAAGTGAAAAAAAGCACAAGCTTATTGAGTTAAAATTGAATAAAAAAAGCAAGGCACACGGTGTTATTTTTGGTAAACAAAATGGCAAAGTTATGTACTCCCCTATTGAGGTTGAAAAGCATATTTTGTGTACAGCAGGAAGTGGATGTGGTAAAACATCCGCATTATTGATTCCTACTTTGCGTAGTTGGCAAGGCACTAGCTTTACAATCGACATTTCCGGAGACATTTCGCGGAATTGTCCGGACATGCCGGATAAAATAGTTTTCGAACCGGGAAATGATAGCACTATCCCTTATGATGTATTTGCTTCTATTGATGAAATAAAGGACAAGGATAAGCAAGACGAAGCCCTCGTACAGCTTGCATACACGCTAATTCCAGAGCCCCCCAACATGTCGGCAAATGCTAAATACTTTGCGGATGGGGGTCGTAAAGTTTTATCCAGTGCTCTAATTTATGGATATCGCAAAGGTTCTGATTTTTGTCGTATCTGCTACAACGTTGTAGCTAGTAATTGGCAGGATTTATTTCAAGAAATCCTAGAGGGCGATGTTCCAAAAGCTAAGATGTATCTCAATTCTTTTACAGGTTCAAATGACCAAAATACAGCAGGATGTTACCAACAAGCATGTGACGCGGTACAGCTTTTTGCTACAAGTGCGGATGTTGCTCATTCCGTTCATCGTCCTCACGATGGGGAAATTGCGCTTACCCCGAATAACATAGAAGATAAAAATATTTTTATCATAATTCAAGACGAAAAACTAGAATTATATGCTCCGCTCCTTAACATCATTGTTGCGCAATTTATGGATTATATCTCTGCTCGTCCTGTACCCCCAAAAGGCGACCCTCACTACGACGATTTTACGTGGGTATTGATGGCATTGGATGAGTTCGCAAGTTTGTCTATTGACGACCAAACTATGTTAGCGGCACTTCGTAAATATAGGAAAAAAAAGGTGCGTATCATGGCTTTAACTCAGTCACTTGCAGACATTATTTTGCTTTACGGTCATGATGCAACTCGCGCCATGCTTGCCAACTTTAAGTACACGCTATTACTAGGCGGTTTAGGAGATTTGGAATCTCTTAAATATTTCGCAGAGGTTATAGGTTACAAAAAAACAACAAAACGGTCAATCTCCCATTCTTCGAGAGATACGTCGAGGACAGAAAGCGAGGACAAAGAGTACATTATAGAGCCTGCTGATTTAGACCGCATGGGCGATAAAGCAATTTTAATCTCCGAGGAGGGGCATTTTATCCTTGATAAAAATTTCTATTATAAATAAGTAGATTTTGCAACTATCAACAATTTTGTAATTTTAAGTGAGGTGAAATTTTATGGAAAAGAAAAAGAAAGCAAAAACAAAAAAAATTAGAGTTACTATCAACGGCAAAGCTAGGTATTTTGACTTAGATTGTGTAAAAGATACAATCCGCGCAATCTATGAGTTTGAGGAATCCGCGCTTGCATCAATACCCAAAAATCCCACTGATGAACGGTACGACGTCCTGGTAATCAACGAGAAAGTTGAACACTGGCGCGCTATGTATTATTTTACAGAATTGCTAGAGGGAATTTTCAAAGAATTTGAAGAATTTGAAAAGAAAAATAAGAAAGGTTAAAAAGGTGGTTACTATGGAAATTGATTTAGGTGTTGTAAAGGATTACACACAAGAAATTGCAAAAGAGGGCAACTTTTGGGATAAGTTCAAGGTCGAAAAAGACGGCAAAAAGATTTTTGATGATAATGCCCCTACCCCGAGTAAAAAGGAAAAGGAAGTTATCGAAAAAGAACAGGAAATTGCCGAAAAGGAAATCGAGAAAGAAAAAGCAAAAGAAGAAACTTCTCCCGATGTTCAAAAAGCCGAAAAAGAGGAAGTTGTTGAAGAACCGAAAAAAGAACTATCTCCCGAAATTCAGCGTATGCAAGCACGTGCACAGGAACTTCAAAAAGAAATAGAACTAATTTCTAAGGAATTGGCTAACAATGCAACAATAGCCGTAGAGCGGGCACAGGAATTGTTGATAAGACTTGCAAAGATTTTAGCGGAACTAGCTAAAATATACGCTTCTATGGTGCAACAGGGTGCCCAACAATACAGGTAAAAAATAAGAGGGGTTTTATCCCCTCTTATTTTATGTTTTATTGCTTTTTTAAAGATTTTCTGAAACTTTCCTCGATATCTTCTTTTGCTTTTGGGTTATTACGCATACAATCTCGGCATGTGCCTAGATTTATGCGATTTATACCACCGTATATGACGAAATCTGCTTCGGGTGCTATCTTTCCGCAATACTCACAGCGAACCCATCTTACACCGTGTTCATCCCTTGCTTGTACATCTTGTCTTTCGATTTGTTGCATAACTTCATTCGGAATCATGTTCATTTCTCCTTTAATTCTTTGTGATTTTAAGTTATCAAATTACTATATCTAAAAGAAAAGTAGAAAGGCTATATTTTTGGCTTTTAAGTGCCCTTGTAAGGCTCTATTTGCCCCATACAGGGGCTCAGAAGTAGTCGCACGCACATCTGCCGTACACCTGTGTATTTGGGGTTATTTCGGTGTATTTCGCGCTACAATTAGACTTATATATGTTCCTATTTTTTAATTTTTCATAGGTTGTATTAACAATAAGATAGTAGCTATCTCCGTCCATCATTACAGCGTCTACATCCTTGCAACCACCGTACCGTACTATTACTATTGGTCTGTTGTCGTATCCCTTTAATCTCTCTCCCACGCGGTCTAATTTGCCATATTGTGCGTATTTTATTTCTGACACACCGTATATTTCGCGCAACTTTCTAACTCCTTCTCTGCGTCTGCTAGCTTTCGCTTTACTGTAACCACTGTTGCTTGGGTTATTGCCATACAACCCATAATATTCTATGATTTCCGACTTGCATTTTGGGGATAACATTTCTACGGCATGATACAGTTTACGCGCTTCTTTCGTTCGTTCCATCTCCTTTATAGCTATATCTTCTGCACTATCTCCACCATATAAAGGCATTTCATAACCGTCATACCCTTTTTCGTTATCGTTATCTGTATCTTCGGTGTTTTTGTAAATGCTTACATCTCGCTTTATGTCGTATTTACTACGCATGTACTCGCTTACGTTGTATCGTGTTTTAGCCACTCCGTTATATATAGCATTGTGTATGTACTTTCTACTCCATGTCTCCCATGAACTAGCTGTATAATCGTAGGAGTCGAGTGCTTGCAATATTGCAATGCGACATTCCTGCGCTATATCTTCCCGCTCGTCATAACACAGAGTGTTATTGTACTGTGCAATTTGGCTCATGATTCGGGTTTCTGCTTCCCTTATGACTGTTTCCTGCACTTCTGCTTTTGTTGCTGTGTTGTGATACATTTCATAAATCTTTTTATCTTCCATTTTCTTCTTCTCCTTTTCTTTTCTTTCCCTTTTACTGGGGGAACTTTCGTTTTTGAGTTTCTTTTAAAATTGGCTTTGGCGCTTTTGCCGAGGGGTGTTTAAAAATGTATGTAGGCGAAAATATATCCCATCTCCTTTCTTTTTTTGCTATTGGCTTCGTATGCTTCGCTTCGGGTATGTTCAAGACACGCTTTTTTGATTTTTGGCAACAAAAAGCAAGCAATCTCCGTAGGGGATAGCTAAAAATTTTGGCTTTTTAAAATTTTTATGGTGCTTGCCTTTTTGGGGAAAAAAATCTATTGTCGCAGGAACATACACGAACGCAAGCAGGAGAAGTCGAAAAAAAGAAATCAAAAGATGGGATATTTTGCCGGACACAGCCAACGAGGTATTTTTTCATTTCGATTTGATTCAAGAACTGAGAAAAGGAAACTTTTGTAAGTGTAAAAATAGGGTATCCCTTATTTTTTCGTTTACAAAGTGTAAAAATAGGGTACGTTTTTAGATTTATTTTACATATAGGAAAAGTAGTCTTAGAACCTATTTTTACACTTATAAGAAAGGTAAGGTGATTTGGCATGAATGTAGCCTATGTTCGAGTTTCTACAATCGAACAAAATGAAGAACGACAAATTGAAGGACTCAAAAAGTACGGTATTGAAAAATGGTTTACCGAAAAGGTGAGCGGTAAAGATATGAACCGTCCACAATTACAGCAAGCCCTAGAATTTGTCAGAGATGGTGACACGCTTTTCGTCCATGATTTTTCTCGTTTGGCGCGGTCTACCAAAGATTTGTTGGACATTGCGGAACGGCTAGACAAAAAAGGTGTGCGGTTGGTAAGTAACAAAGAAAACATAGACACCCACACAAACACGGGCAAGCTAATGTTGACTTTAATCGGAGCGATTGCAGAATTTGAACGAGCCAATATTTTAGAGCGACAGCGTGAGGGAATTGCGATTGCTAAAGAAAAGGGCGTATACAAAGGGCGTAAAGCATCGATCGACAAAATACCCTCAGACAAATGGAATTTTTATTACGATTTGTATTTGCGACGTGATTTGTCAAAAGCTGGGCTTGCGCGCAAGCTAGGGGTTTCTCGACCAACACTTGAAAAGCTACTGGTCGAGAAAAAAGATACCCCGAGTAACAAAGAAAATATGAAAGGTTAAAAATGGTGAAATATTATGAATATTACGGAAATTTACAACGAGTTGGACAAGGTATCTAATTGGAAACTGGATGATTTGATCGATGTAGCAATGCAAGCACGCAACAACACAAAAACTACTAAATACAATATATTGTCTGACATACTATGCGCATTGTATGTGGCAAAATCTATGTCGGCAGAAGAAATAGACGATATGTTACTGGATGCGGAAAACTACATAAAGCTTGAAGATTACGAGGATTGAAACATGGACAATCATAAAGTGCTGAGTCAAGACACAATTAAGTACATAGCTATGGTAGCTATGTTTGTCGGTCATTATGGCATGATACACTTAACCGAGGGCACACTGCAATACGATGTGTGCCTATCGGTGGGTTGCTATGCCGCCCCTGTTATGTGCTACTTTTTGGTCGAGGGTTATCATTACACACATTCCATATTAGCGTATGCTGTACGGTTGCTGATTTGCGGATTGGTGGCAATGCTGTGCGGTGCAGACACCGCCAACATTATGATTACGCTGCTTATTTGCTTAGGGTGTTTGTATGTGCGTAATAACTGCAAAAATAACGCGGTCAAAATCATCACCCTTGTTGCTCTTGTTGTCCTTACAGCGGTTATGCGGTGCGATTGGTCGCTATCTGCTCCTGTGCTTTGCATTATGCTAGACAAATACAGGAACGACAAAATAGGTACAATTTGCAGTTTTGGTGCAATGTACGCATGGTTGGTACTTTTCAACACAGCAAAAGATTTTTGGATAAATGGTGATGTATTTACACCGTGGGAAATATGGTCTTATGCTCTACTTACCAACATTGCCGTTATGGTAGCCGCCTTTACCATTGTGTATTTGTACAATGGTAAACGCTCTCAGCAACATAAAGAAATTAACAAATGGGTATTTTATTTCTTTTACCCCATTCATTTTCTTATTCTAAAAATTTTTGCTTGACTTTTTTTGAAAAAGGAAATACTAATAGTAGTACCAAACAAACATTCTATTTTGTATATCAGATAAAAGTCTCACATCTTTGCAGATGTGGGGCTTTTATCTGTCTTTAAGCCATTTTCCCCTTAATAAAAAACGCAACTTTTTTATTTACATATAGTTGTCAGAAAAAATAAGAGCCTGCAATAGTTGGTCGCTATTACAGACTCATAAATCGCAAGACACGCACTCTCACGATTTACTTTCTAACATTTATATGTGAAAGAAAAAGTTAGAAAAATTGAGATAACAAGAGAAAAAGCGAGCATAAACTAGCTATCATCATTATTTGTTCTCTTTCCATTTTAGAGTCTTGCGATTTACGCAAGGCTCTTTTTATTGAAATTTGGGAAAGGAGAGAGAAACGGAATGAGACAGCTTGTCCGCATACGCCAGTACGGTGTTGGTACAACTACATATACGCGGGATATTAGCCCCGAGACAGCCAACGAGCGTCATCACAAGTCATGGCTCGAGATGTCTGAACAAGAGCGTATCGAAAGCAATTACGCATCCAATGTTTCTCACATCCGCAGCCGGATGATTACTAGGGCTAAGTCTAAGCAATACCTGTACCATGCCGTTTTTACAACTACCGATACATTTTTACGGAAGAATATCAAACAATTTTCGGAAATAGTCTACAACGAATTGAAATCACAAGGAATTAGTCCTTTCCTATTTTACGAGGTAAATCACAAACAGGAAATATGGCAATATGATAATAATGATATTGACGCAAAACAAATAAAAGAGGAATACGGCTATACATGTTTCCCTAGAGATAGTGTTGAAAATGCTTTTGGTTGTTACAATAGGCGTGCTTTTGCTCCTTTGGCAGAAAATAACGATATGCACATACATGCTTTACTGGACAGACCTGTTGATTTTACGCATTATGTTCAAACCGTAGAATGTAACCCCAATAATTTATACTGCGAATTATTTTATAAATTGCATGATTATATTTACAATTCGACGGAACACAAATTAGAGGATTTAGAATATTTTAAGAAAGAATCTCTAAAGAAAAACATCAATTATATGTCCAAACTTGTGTTTTATACTAAATCTAAAATACCAAAGAATATGCAAATGTATAAAACGGACAATAAAAAAGTTGAAAGTTTAGACCAAACTTTCATTTTGAATGAATATGGAGAGATTCTTTATAATTTTAAGGATGATTTTGATTTTGAAAAAGCTGAAAATGTTAACAGAAATGAAAGAAATCAAGAAAGGATTTATCTCAATTCTTACGATTTTGAGAAATCTGATTATTACCAAAGTTTAGATGATACAGAAAAGTGTAATTTCCAGATAAACTATATAAAAAACCTTGATAAATTAAACATGGAATATAAGAAAAAGCTTAACTTTTTCAAAAGAGAAGTAGATTTATTAAAGGATAAATCTCTTACTTTCACTAATTTTATTTCAATTCCTACTTTGGATTTTAAGTCTGTTTTAGATTTTGATGTAGATAAATTTGTTGCAAGATATAAAGATACTTACTACACCGATACAATCAATACAGATAGTGCCAATACAAGCAATAGTACAGGGAATTTCAATCATGTTAGCAACAATAATCATTCAGATAACCATAACAGCTTGATTTCCAATGTTATCTATCCCCTATTTTGCTTATTTTTCCGTCCTATTCCATTCATTCTGCCTGTACTATTGCTGTTGTATTGTCCTTTTGCTCTAATTCCTTGGAAAAAGTGTCATATACGAGTATTGGGAGAGACAGCAATCGCCAAAATTTACGTTTTGCACGTTCTAAATCGCAAGAATTGTAAGCGATTAAAACGAAAAAAGCGAAGATTACAAATTAAGCAATCTTCAAAATACAAATTTATGGTCGAGATAAATTAAAAAATTTAGCTTGATTTATTAAATGCACCCTTTTTATAGTCAAATTGTTTCTATTACTAGGGATTTTGGGGCAAATTTGCCCCTACCCCGAGTAAAAGAAAAGACAGGGAAAAGACCGTATTTCTGTCTTTTTCTCTGCCTTTTTCTTAAAAACTGGTAGGATTTTGGTAGGACGATACCGGACACCCTTAAAACCTCCATTTTATCAGTATTTTCAGTTCCTAAATGTGTTCGAATCTTGTCACCCCGACGATTGAAAACAGTGGGAAATAACATTTTCCACTGTTTTTTTATATCTTTTTTCTCTTCCAGATGCCGCTGGCGTATCTCACAACACATACAATCGCGGTAACCGTCCAGGTTGCTGCTGTCGTGATCCAGATTCCCCAGTATCCAAGCAGAGGAATTCTGGTCAATATCTGTGAAAACAGAATCCTGCACACAACCTCCGTAAATCCGTTAAACATTGCAAATGCAGTGTCTCCACATCCATTGAGAAGCGCTCTGGGCACATAGATCATTCCGAGCGCAAAATAACACAGGCTGTTGATACGCAGTGCTTTCACACCCATCTGGATAACCTCCGGCTCCTTGACGAAAAACCGGATAATAGGCTCCCCGAACAAATACGCCACCGGTATCAGGATCAGGCTGAAAATGAGTACAATAAACACACACTGCCAGTATCCCTTCCTGACACGCTCCTGCAGACCTGCTCCGATATTCTGCCCTGTATAATTGGTAAGCGCTGTTCCCAGAGAAGAATACGGCTGCTGTACCACCTGTTCAATCCTGCCGATGATCGTATAGGTCGCCATGACAGTAGCACCAAAACTGTTTACAACGCCTTGTAGTGCAATACAGGAAATTGCAATCATAGAATTCTGAAGAGCAACCGGCGTTCCCAGCTTAAGAGCCTTCATAATAATATCATTGTCCACCCTGCACTGTTCCTTCTTTACCTTAAAATAAGACACCTTCCAACAGGCAAAGACTACACTTGCAGCAGCCGATATGTACTGCGCAATAATCGTCGCAAGGCCGACTCCAAACACTCCCATATTGCACCACAGGACAAATACCAGATCCAATACCACATTTACAACACTTGCCAGGATCAGAAAGTACAGCGGTGTCTTGGAATCTCCCAATGCCCTAAGTACCGATGCCACCCCGTTATATAATGCCACCGCAATGATACCGATACTGATCGTCTTGAGATATACCGCAGAATCCACTATAATTTCATCCGGCGTTCCCAACAGGCTCAGAATAGGCTCTGCAAAAAAATAGCAGATAAGGCTGACGAGAATGGACGCTACAACCAACAGATATGTACCGTTAATAATCGTGCGTGACACCAGTTCATCATGCTTTGCGCCAAAATACTGCGCTACCATAATGCCGATACCGATTGCCAGACCCGAACTGAGAGAGAAAAACAGAAAGTTGATGGAACCACAGGCACCTACCGCCGCAAGTGCATTTGCACCCACATAATTTCCCACTACCACAGAATCTACCATATTATAGAGCTGCTGAAAAAGATTCCCAATCAACAGCGGCGCTGTGAACCGTAAAATCAGCTGTAAAGAATTGCCCTTGGTCATATCGGTTATATTGTTCATGCTGCTCCTCATTTCTACGCATCTTATGTGTCTTTTTACAAACTTGTTCACAAATTATAATCTACTTTTAAAAGAGAAGCAACAGAAATTTTGTTTATAAAAGTTGACACAAATCGGCAGAACGCTTATAACTAATAGAGACTAAAAGAAAGAAGGAACCTTTTATGGAAGCATATGAAGTACTCAAAGACCTTGCCATTATCTTATTTTTTGCAAAGGTATTTGGCATTCTCGCACGAAAGTGCAGAGCTCCCCAGGTAGTAGGACAGATCCTGGCCGGACTCTTGATCGGCCCTTGTGTTCTCGGTTGGGTTGGACAGACAGATTTCATTGCTCAGATGGCAGAAATCGGTGTCATCATCTTAATGTTTGCCGTCGGTCTGGAAACTGATCTGAAAGAGCTGATCAAAACCGGTCCGGTTGCATTTCTGATCGCCTGCGCAGGTGTATTTATCCCCATGATCTTAGGTGCTCTGTTATATATGGGATTTTACGGAGTTTCTCCCTGGGGAACCGAGGAATTCTATAAAGCTGTCTTTATTGGAACGATCATGACCGCCACCAGTGTCAGCATCACAGTTGCCTCTCTGCAGGAACTCGGCAAGATCAAGACGAAGGTTGGCACCACGATCGTAAGTGCCGCTATCATCGACGATGTCATCGGAATTATCGTCCTGACTTTTGTAATCGGCTTTAAGACACCGGATTCCCATCCGGGAACCGTTATCCTCAAGACCCTGATCTTCTTCGTCATTGCTGTCGTTGGCGGGTTCCTTGTATATAAAATATTTCTTGCACTGGATCATCGCTATCCACACACACGACGTATTCCGATCGTCAGCCTTGCCTTTTGTTTTGGATTGTCTTATCTGGCTGAAAAGTATTTTGGAATTGCCGACATCACCGGTGCTTATATTGCAGGTATTGTGCTGTGTAACCTCAGCGACAACGAATATATTGAGAGCAAGGTTGATGTCAGCTCCTATATGATCTTCGGGCCGATCTTCTTTACCAGCATTGGTCTGAAAACATCCTTTGATGATATGAACCCCAAGCTGTTCGCTTTCTGTATCTGCTTTGTTATTGTGGCGCTTCTTGGCAAGATCATCGGATGTGGACTTACAAGCAAGCTTTGCAAATACTCTTTTTCTGACTCCCTGAAAATTGGTGTCGGAATGATGACCCGTGGAGAGGTTGCCCTGATCGTGGCTCAGAAGGGTCTGGCAGCGGGACTTCTGACAGCGGATTATTTTACAGCCGTTATCCTTCTGATCCTGATATCCTCGATCTCTACACCTATTATATTAAAGCTTCTGTACAGTAAGGAAAAATCTGTACCAGCTGCCTGATTACTACGTTATATTTATACAAAAAACTTCGCGAACTGCCCTTTTTCTATTGGACATTCCGCGAAGTTTTTTTACGTAACTATCGATAAAATTATAAGACCTTTGTGATCTCAGCTTCCAACTCTTCCTGAGACATTGCTCCAACGATCGTCGCCTTGACCTCTCCGTTTTCAAACACCTTCATGGTCGGGATCGACATGATCTTATACTTACTTGCAAGATCGGCGTTCTCATCAATATTACATTTTCCAACCTTTAATTTGCCCTCATACTTCCCGGCCAGAGTGGAAACCAGCGGAGCCATCATCTTGCACGGTCCACACCAGTCTGCATAGAAATCAACCAGAACCGGCTTGTCCGCTTTCAAAACTTCCTGTTCAAAATCCTGTGTTGTAAATTTGTATTCCATAATAACCTCCATTCCGCGCACGCTTTTGCGCATCTCAAGCTTGTGTCTAATATACCCAGACACAAATCCCGCGTGTAAAAAATCTTCTATAACTAGTATTTTAAGATAACCCGCCTTTTATACGGTTTATGCTCTACCGCGAAATTACATATTTATAAATGGGATTTCCTTTCGATGAAAATTTCTCCTCATACTCGGTCATCACATTTCCCTGCATCATGTCCTCGTTGTGATGGAGATCCTCTGTCACCTGATCCAGATGCCAACCGGCCGGCTCCAACTCCTCCAGTGCAAACCGGAATAGTTCCTCATTATCCGTTTTGAATTCAATAACACCTTTTCTGTCAAGGATCTGGTCATAGCGCTGCAAAAACTCCCTTGAAGGAAGCCGCCGCTTCGCATGCCTGTCCTTCGGCCACGGGTCAGAGAAGTTCAAATAAATCCTATCGACCTCTTCCTCTGCAAACACCTCGGCAATCTCTTCTGCCTCCATTCGGATAAAATACAGATTCGGCAGCGGATCCTGTTCCATCTTCTGGATTCCCCGGATCAGCACGCTGGAATATTTCTCGATTCCCACATAGTTGATCTCCGGGTGAAGTCTCGCCAGATCCATAATGAACCTACCTTTTCCCATTCCGATCTCAATACGAATCGGATGATCGTTTCCAAAAAGTTCCTTCCATCTTCCTCTGTATTCTTTCGGTTCATGCACTACATAATCGCTCTCCGCGATAACCTCACGTGAACCCGTCACATTCCGTAATCTCATTTCCTGACTCCTTTATCTATAATCTATCTCAGTATTCGCATTAGATCTGACACTGGCCATCTCTTTTCGCTTCTGCACTTTTTCTTTTTACTTCATTCGCATTTGTCTTCCACACTTCGACAAGAATTGCGGAGCAATTCTTGGGACGCTGGCCGCCGGGCCTGCGTCTATTATATCTTTTTTTAACATAACTCTCTACATCTTTTTGGAAAAATAGTGTATGATGATATACAGAGCTTTTTAGCCAATCAAATTTACGAGGTTTTCAAACATGACCTTTTTACATCATAAATATTTTCACAAAAGTATTTGCCTGATCCTTGCTGCTTGTATTTCTGTAGGTAGCTTTTTTTGTGATTCCATCACTGCGCATGCCACGCTGGATGAGCTGCAGGCCGCTGCGGAGGAGCGTAAATCTCTCCCCATCCAGACCAACGACATAGAGAACTGGCCAAACGGTCCTGAAATCAGTGCGGAATCTGCTATTCTGATGGATGCCAATACCGGCGTCATCCTTTACGCCAAAAATATCCATGAGCGTTGTTATCCTGCCAGCACAACCAAGCTTATTACCTGTCTGCTCGCTATGCAGAACGGTAATCTCGATGATATGGTCACCTTTTCAAGAGATGCCGTATACAGTGTTCCCTCCGACGGCTCTAACATGGGAATGGATGCCGGACAGGCTATCACACTTGAGGAATGTCTCTACGGAATTCTGGTTGGATCAGCCAACGAAGTAGCAAATGCCGTCGCAGAACATATCGGCGGTACGATTGCCAACTTTATCTCTATGATGAATGAGTACGCCGCTTCGGTCGGATGTACAGACTCCCATTTTATGAACGCCAACGGTCTGTACGATGACAATCATTATACAACGGCCTACGATCTCGCGCAGATGTCCCGTGCCTTTTTCCAAAACGAGATGCTCTGCAAGATCGGCGACACCCCGCGCTATCACTTTGAAGCTACCGCCACACAGCCGGATGACTTCTATCTGAATAACAAACACAAGCTCATCACCGGCGAAATTCCTTATGACGGAATTCTGGGCGGTAAGACCGGTTACACAGACGAAGCCAGACAAACACTCGTAACCTGCGCGGAGCAGAACGGCATGAAGCTGATCTGTGTTGTCTTTAAAGAAGAATCTCCTACGCAGTTCACAGATACTGTTGAGCTTTTCGACTATGGCTTCAAAAACTTTCAGACCGTCAATATCTCTGAAAAAGAGGAAAAGTATAATATTGAGCCTACCGGCTTTTTGCAGACCGGAAATGATATTTTCGGCAGTTCAAAGCCCATCCTCTCCATTGATCCGACAAGCTATGTGATCATCCCCAACACGGCTTCCTTTGATGATCTGCACTCTGAAATTGTATATGATGATACTGACAGCGACTATCTCGCACAGATCGTTTACACTTATCAGGGAGCCTTTGTCGGCAACGCTTATGTCCAGCTTGCCTCTGATATTACATCCACATATGATTTCAGTTCGGAGCCTCTTCCCACCGAAGAAGAGACTATACAAGAAGAACCCTCCGAACAATTTCCGGAGGGCACCATTTTCATCAATGTAAAACAGGTTCTGATCTTTGTCGTCGTTCTTGCCGTTGTGGTCATTCTGATCTTTATCGTCCGCGCACTGATCCGAAATAACGGTGCCGCCAAACGGCGAAACAATCGGGTGAAAAGAAGAAAGAGAAGACGCGACCGTATCCGTTCCGACTTCAACGACTTTGATTTCTGATCTATTTCTTTTTCTTGGAAATTCTTCTCTCCCGGCGCTGCTGCCTTGCCTTATCCTGTTTCATGCGGATATCCTGCATCTCTTCGGGAGTGATGAATTTCTCCGTTTTAACTACATAAACCCGGTCATCCTCTGTCTTACGTATACGGATCTTGGCTTTCATCAGACCGTGTTTATCGCAGGAAGAAACACTGTAATAGTGCTTTCCGTTCGGACTGAACCAGCGGATTTTCTTACGCAGATTCTTGTGGCAAAGATAGCACTTTGTCGAGATT
>CAKRPS010000030.1 GCA_934385475.1 uncultured Lachnospiraceae bacterium
TGTATTACGGAATCACCGGCGAGGGAGGAGTTTTTGAAGATTACCAGGACACCGTCCTACCAGTTCACAGATGCCGATGGAAAGAGGAACTTTCAGTGCAACAATCACAATGCCTTTCTGTCGATGATGCAGGAGGCTGTCTCCGGGAAAACGGGTTTCACAAACAATGCGGGATACTGTTATGTTGGGGCAATCGAGAGTGAGGGGAGGGTCTTTACGGTGGCACTGCTTGCCTGCGGCTGGCCAAACCACAAGACCTATAAGTGGAGTGATATGAAGCAGCTTGCGAGATATGGGATGGAGCATTATGAGTACCGGGACATCTACCAGCCGCAGACCTTTCAGGACATACGTGTGAAGGACAGCTTGTCCGAGGGAGAACGGTCGGTGTTTGAAGAAGGGTATGTGAAGGTCAGGCTGGAGGATAACGGAGAAGACAGTATTTCCTGTCTGCTGTGTGAAGATGACCGGATAGAAGTCAGGGCGGAAGTTAAGAAAACTTTGGAAGCTCCGGTAGAAGCGGGAGAGCCGGTCGGAAGGGTTTCCTACTATCTGAATGATACACTGATCAGGCAGTATGAGGTCCTGACACAGAATGGGGTGGAAAGGAGAACCTTTGCAAGCGTTCTGGAGTTCTTGACCAGACGATATTTGTGCGCGTTAAAAGTGTATTAAAAAAGAAGAATTTGGTGATTTTTTTTGACAAATTGTCTAGTCGGGCGGCAAAATGTGTGTTATACTACGTTCGTGTGCTATGGCACACATATATTAATTATGTTTTAATATTAATTATTATAAATGGAGGGCTGAAAAATGAGTACTACTTCTCAAGCGAGTCAAAGAATCAACGCTTTACTCGATGAAAACAGTTTCGTTGAGATTGGTGGGCTTGTAACTGCAAGAGCAACCGATTTCAATCTGAAACAGACCGAAACTCCTTCTGACGGTGTTATCACCGGCTACGGAGTGATTGATGGCAATCTTGTGTATGTATACAGCCAGGATGCTTCTGTGTTAAACGGAACAGTTGGTGAAATGCATGCAAAGAAGATTGCAAACCTCTATGATCTGGCAATGAAAACAGGTGCACCTGTGATCGGACTGATCGAGTCTGCCGGACTTAGACTGCAGGAGGCAACAGATGCGCTGAATGCCTTTGGTGAGATCTACATGAAACAGGCACTGGCATCCGGTGTGATTCCGCAGATTACGGCTGTTTTTGGAAACTGCGGCGGCGGTCTTGCGCTGATTCCGGGAATGACAGACTTTACTTTTATGGAGGAGAAGAGTGCAAAATTATTTGTAAACTCTCCCAATGCGCTGGAAGGAAATGAGATTTCCAAATGCGATACATCCGCAGCAGCATTCCAGAGCGAGGAAACAGGCATTGTGGATATGGTAGCTGACGAAGCATCTATCCTTGCACAGATCAGACAGCTTGTCGCTGTACTTCCTGCCAACAATGCAGAGATCGCACTGGATGACTGTACAGATGATCTGAACAGAGCATGCACAGACATTGCAAACTGCGTAGGAGATACCTCCGTTGCGTTATCCAGAATCGCAGATGACGGTGTGTTCGTAGAAGTGAAGCAGAACTATGCAAAGAGCATGGTAGTAGGCTTTATGAAACTGAACGGTGCTACGGTAGGTGCAGTTGCAAACCGTACAGAAGTATACAATGCAGAAGGGGAAGTAACGGACAAGTTCGATGCAGCCCTGACAGCAAGAGGAGCAGAGAAAGCAGCAGAGTTTATCAATTTCTGTGACGCTTTTGATATTCCGGTTCTTTCCCTGACAAACGTAACAGGATTTGCTGCTACAAAGTGTTCTGAGAAGAGAATGGCCAAGGCAGCGTCCAAGCTTACATACGCTTTCGCAAATGCAACCGTTCCGAAGGTAAATGTAATTATCGGAAAGGCTTACGGAAGTGCTTATGTAGCAATGAACTCCAAAGCAATCGGAGCAGATATCACAATCGCATGGCCGGATGCAGAGATCGGTATGATGGATGCCAAGCTTGCTGCAAAGATTATCTGTGACGGACAGGGAGCAGATGCAATCGACGCATGTGCAAAGGATTACGCAGCACTGCAGAACCATGTGACAAGTGCTGCAAGAAGAGGCTATGTAGATCAGATCGCAGAGCCGGTTGACACAAGAAAGTATGTGATCGGCGCATTTGAAATGCTGGCAACAAAGAGTGAAGGCCGTCCGGAGAAGAAACACGGTACAGTCTAGAAAGGATGATACTTAATATGAAAAAATTATTGGCGATATTAGGTATGATTACCTGTATGGTTGGACTGACTGCCTGTGGGCAGAAGGCTGACCAGCCTCTTTCAGAGACGGATGCAAGACTGCTGGAAAGCGGCGTGGCAATGGTAGAGAGCATGAACCAGATCGTACAGCAGGGTGCGGAGGAACAGTATGTTGACAACGCACCGGTTTACGAAGGAATAAAGAGCTGGAAAGATGCGATGGAAGATATAGGTAATTATGAAGGCACTGATGGTGGAACCGTATCGGTTGATGGAGAAGAGATTGTCATCGATGTGAAAGTTCTCGGCTCTGACCATGATGCCAAAGTAGAAATATTGCTGCAGGGTGACATGACATCTTATGTGGATATCATCAGCATCACCACGAACGTATCCTACTCCATGGGAGAGTTGATGGAAAATGCAGCATTGAATACGATTATCGGTATGGGAACCGTATTCGTTGTGCTGATTCTTATCAGCTTTATCATTTCCGGATTCTCACTGATCTCCAAGGCTCAGGCTAAGGGTGGTAAGAAAGAGAAGAAGGAAGCAGCGGTTGCTGCTGATCCGGTGGTTTCCCAGATCGCTGCAAAGGAAGAGCTTTCTGATGATACAGAACTCGTAGCAGTTATCTCGGCTGCAATTGCGGCATATGAGGGATCAGGTTCCACGGATGGTTTTGTTGTAAGATCGATCAGAAAATCAAATAAGAGCAAATGGCAGAACGCCTAAATAGGAGGATAACAAAATGAAAAACTATACAATTACCGTAAACGGCAGCGTATATGATGTAGTAGTGGAAGAAGGAGCAACAAGTGGAGCACCCGTAGCAGCAGCTCCTGTAGCACCGAAGGCAGCACCCAAGGCAGCACCTGCTGCAGCAGCACCTAAGGCATCCGGAGCAGCTGGAAGCATTAAGGTAGAGGCCGGAGCAGCTGGAAAGGTATTCAAGATTGAAGCAAGCGTTGGACAGGCAGTTAAGAAGGGTGATGCAGTTGTTATTATTGAAGCTATGAAGATGGAAATTCCTGTAGTAGCACCGGAAGATGGCACTGTAGCAAGTATCGATGTAGCAGTTGGCGATGCTGTTGAGGCAGGCGCAGTTCTTGCAACATTGAACTAATTCTCAGAAAATCTGTTCAGGACAGAATTCTGAATCAAAACTACAGGAGGTTAAGAAAATGGCTTATATAGCAACCACGCTCGACAATCTGGTTCATCAGACAGCTTTTTTCAATCTGACCTGGGGAAACTATGTCATGATTGTTGTAGCGCTTGTATTTTTATATCTGGCTATTGCAAAAGATTTTGAACCACTTCTTTTGGTGCCGATAGCCTTTGGTATGCTGCTTGTTAATATCTATCCGGATATTATGGCTGCATACGGAGAGGGCGGAGCCGGTGGCGGCTTGCTGTACTACTTCTACAAACTGGATGAATGGGCAATCCTTCCGTCCCTGATTTTCATGGGCGTTGGAGCAATGACGGACTTTGGTCCGTTGATCGCTAACCCGAAGAGCTTCCTTCTGGGAGCAGCAGCTCAGTTTGGTATTTTCGCAGCATATTTCGGTGCGATCGCCATGGGCTTCAACGACAAGGCAGCGGCAGCAATTTCCATCATCGGTGGTGCTGACGGCCCGACATCTATCTTCCTTGCAGGTAAACTGCAGCAGACGGCTCTTCTCGGACCGATCGCAGTGGCAGCATATTCCTATATGTCACTGGTGCCGATCATCCAGCCGCCTATTATGAAACTGTTTACTACAGAAAAAGAAAGAAAGATCAAGATGGGACAGCTTCGTCCGGTCAGCAAACTGGAGAAGATTTTATTCCCTATCGTTGTTACAATCGTTGTATCCCTGATCCTTCCTACAACAGCACCTTTGATCGGTATGCTGATGCTTGGTAATCTCTTCCGTGAGAGTGGTGTTGTAAGACAGCTGACAGATACAGCATCTAACGCTTTGATGTATATCGTAGTTATCATCCTCGGTACATCCGTAGGAGCTACGACCAGCGCAGAGGCATTCCTGAATACGGATACCCTGAAAATTGTTGCACTTGGTCTGATCGCATTTTGCTTTGGTACGGCAGCCGGTGTTCTGTTCGGTAAACTGATGTGCGTGGCAACCAAGGGTAAGGTAAATCCTCTGATTGGTTCCGCCGGTGTATCTGCGGTTCCTATGGCAGCCAGAGTATCTCAGAAGGTTGGTGCGGAGTCTGATCCGACAAACTTCCTTTTAATGCACGCAATGGGACCGAACGTTGCCGGAGTTATCGGTACGGCAGTAGCAGCCGGTACCTTTATGGCAGTATTCGGAGTATTCTAAAACTTCTCGTAATTATTCAGAACCATGCAAATTTGGCATTTGTTCATAGTTGAAAAGGCGATTTTGCAAATGAGGTTCTGAATAGTTACATTTTATCTAAATTAAGATATCGTAAAAATATGGAGGATAATAAAATGGCAGAACAGGTTAAAAAACCGATTGGAATCATGGAAACCGTTCTTCGTGATGCACACCAGTCTTTGATCGCTACAAGAATGCCTACCGAGATAATGCTCCCGATCATCGGCAAGATGGACAAGGTAGGTTACCACGCAGTAGAGTGTTGGGGTGGAGCTACATTTGATGCTTCCCTTCGTTTCCTTAAGGAAGATCCGTGGGACAGACTTAGAAAACTGAGAGACGGCTTCAAAAATACAAAGCTTCAGATGCTCTTCAGAGGACAGAACATCTTAGGATACAGACCTTACGCAGATGACGTTGTATACGCATTCGTAGAGAAGTCTGTTTCAAACGGTATTGACGTAATCCGTATTTTCGACTGCTTAAATGATCTTCGTAATCTTCAGGCAGCCGTTGATGCAACAAACAAGATCAAGAAGCAGGAAGGCAGAGGAGAGGCACAGGTTGCCCTGTCCTATACCTTAGGTGATGCTTATACATTAGAGTACTGGGCTGATATGGCTAAGAAGATCGAGGAGATGGGTGCCGATTCTATCTGTATCAAGGATATGGCAGGTCTGCTTGTTCCTTATAAAGCATCTGAACTGATCAAGACCATGAAGGAGGCAACAAAGCTTCCGATTCAGCTTCATACACACTATACTTCCGGTGTTGCCAGCATGACATACCTGAAGGCAGTAGAAGCTGGTGTTGATGTGATCGACTGTGCAATTTCTCCGTTTGCACTTGGTACTTCACAGCCTGCTACAGAAGTTATGGTTGAGACCTTCAAGGGAACTCCTTATGATACTGGTTATGACCAGAACTTACTGGCAGAGATCGCAGATTACTTCAGACCTTACAGAGAAGAGTGCCTTGCAAATGGCCTGATGAGCACCAAGGTTCTTGGCGTAAACATCAAGACTCTGTTATATCAGGTTCCGGGTGGTATGCTTTCCAACATGGTAAGTCAGTTGAAAGAACAGCATGCTGAGGATAAGTATCAGGATGTATTGGAAGAGATCCCGAGAGTTCGTAAGGACTGTGGTGAGCCTCCGCTGGTTACACCTTCTTCCCAGATCGTTGGAACACAGGCTGTATTTAACGTACTGATGGGCGAGAGATACAAGATGGCTACCGGCGAGTTCAAGGATCTGCTTCGTGGTAAGTACGGACAGACTGTTAAGCCGATGAACCAGGAAGTAATCGATAAGGTTATTCCGGGTGAAGAGAGATTTACTTCCCGTTCCGCAGATGCTGCAGGGCTGACCAATGAGATGGATAAGCTGGAAGCAGAAATGAAAGAATGGAAACAGCAGGATGAGGACGTTCTGTCTTATGCACTGTTCCCGCAGGTTGCTACTGACTACTTCAAGTATCGTCAGGCACAGCAGGAAAAGGTTGACATGACACAGGCAGACACCAAGAATGGTGCATATCCTGTTTAATAGAACGAACAGAAAAGAGGGAGCAGGCAGATATGCCTGCTCCCTCTTTCTGTGTCGATTTCTGCAGGAATCAAAAGAAGTTGACGCGGGTTACATAATATAGTATAATAACACGTGTTACTAGAACGGATTACAGCACAGAGAGGTACACAGGATATGGCAAGAAAGGAAACGATAACAAAACAGGATATTTTGAATGCAGCTTTTGAGATGGCGAGATCAGAAGGGGCATCCCAAATCAGCGCCAGAACGCTCGCTGCGAAGGCTGGCTGCTCGACACAGCCCATTTTCCGTGTGTACAAAAACATGGATGAAGTTGTGGGAGAGGTCTTTTTCAGTGCCATTAAATATTTTGAAAGCTACTATATGGCATTTCCGTCTGCCAGTGACACACCCTTTGTCAATATGGGGCTTGCCTATATTCGTTTCGCGCAGGAGGAATCCCATCTGTTTCGTCTGTTGTTCCTGTCGGAAAAGCGGTATGGAAAGAGCCTGTATGATATTCTGAACGGAAGCAGCGGGGCAATCGTGAAAGAGATCAACAAGGCCAAGATCTATGGCTGTCAAAATCCGAGTGGAATGTTTATGAAGATGTGGATTTTTATACATGGGGCAGCTTCTATGGCACTGACGGGAGACTATGATCTCCAGAAGGACGAGACCATCGGGGTATTGGAGCAGTCTTACAACGCATTTCAGAATATGTAGACGAATAAAGATGGGAATAAGATTATGACAATGCAGAACAGATACGATGTGATCACACGGATCAATGAACATTATGCGAAGATGAGCAAAGGGCAGAAGGCAATTTCTGCTTTTATCTATGATCATTATGATCAGGCAGTTTTTATGACAGCGGCGAAGCTGGGAGATACGGTAGGGGTAAGTGAGTCTACGGTGGTGCGCTTTGCCATGTACATAGGTTATGAAGGCTATCCGGAATTTCAGAGGGACCTGGAGGACTGGGTGCAGAACAAGATCAATTCCGTGCAGAGGATCGGAGCAAAGTATGGGAGAAGTTCACAGTCGGAGATCCTGACATCCGTCCTGCAATCGGATATCCAGAAGATAGAGGACACGATCCAGAATCTTGACCCAGATGCCTTTGAGACAGCGGTGAGTACAATTCTGGAGGCAGATAAAGTTTATATCATGGGAGTCAGAAGCTGTGAACCGCTTGCGGATTTTCTGCATTTTTATCTGAATATGATCCGCGGAGATGTCATCCTGCTCAAGACGACCAGTGTTTCGGAAACCTTTGAACAGATGATCCGGATTACGGAAAAGGATGCGATGATCGGTATCAGTTTTCCGAGATATTCGATGAGGACATTGAAGGCGATGGAATTTGCAAACGACAGAAATGCAAAGGTCATCACGATAACAGATTCGGTACATTCCCCTATGAATCTGTATTCTTCCTGCAACCTGCTTGCGAGAAGCGATATGGTTTCTATCGTGGATTCACTGGTAGCACCACTGAGCCTGATCAATGCGCTGGTGGTTGCCATGTGCCTGAAACGGCCGGAGGAAGTGAAGAAGAATCTGAAAAATCTTGAGGAGGCATGGAACAATTATCAGGTGTATCTCAATGATGAGATCAACTTTATTGATGAAGAGCCCATGTTGAACTATCCATTAAAAAAGAGTGAGAAAAACTGATATGAGCAGTGTGATCGTAATTGGTGGCGGTGCAGCCGGGATGATGGCAGCCTATGCGGCGGCAAAGAATGGACATCAGGTGCAGCTGCTGGAAAAAAATGAAAAGCTCGGGAAAAAAGTATATATCACCGGAAAGGGAAGATGCAATGTCACGAATGCCTGTGATATGGAGAAGCTGTTTGAAAGCATTGTGACAAACCCTAAATTTATGTACAGTGCCTTTTATAGCTTTTCCAATGAGCAGCTGATGCAGCTTCTGGAGGAAGCCGGGTGCAGACTGAAGACAGAACGCGGAGAGAGAGTATTTCCGGTTTCAGATCACGCCTCCGATGTGATCGTTGCCATGGAGCGGCTTCTGAAAAAAAGCGGCGTGAAGATCCGGCTGCAAAGCCGGGTGGAACAGCTTATCTGTGAAGAAGAAGGAACGCGCATTGCTGGAGTGAAGATGAGCGGCTCTGGGGAGATCCTGAGAGCAGATGCC
The DNA here is from genome assembly GCA_934385475.1 of uncultured Lachnospiraceae bacterium. GTDB lineage: Bacteria > Bacillota > Clostridia > Lachnospirales > Lachnospiraceae > UBA3282. Next base: position 8,309 of record CAKRPS010000030.1, read on the forward strand.
GTAATTCTGGCAACGGGAGGGCTGTCTTATCCAAGTACCGGATCGACCGGTGAAGGAATGCGGATGGCAGAACAGACAGGCCATGCCATAAAAGCATGCAGACCTGCGTTAGTTCCGTTGGAGACGGAGGAGGCATGGTGCAGAAGCTTACAGGGATTATCTCTCAAGAATGTAAAGCTGACGATGACAAGTGCCGGAAGAAAAGTGTATGAAGAACAGGGGGAGATGCTTTTTACTCATTTCGGGGTAAGCGGCCCGCTGGTTTTGTCGGCAAGTAGCTTTCTGGGAAAGTGCAAGGACAAGGAGCAGATTTATCTGACGATTGACTTAAAGCCAGCCCTGAATGTGCAGCAACTTGACAAGAGGGTATTGCGTGATTTTCAGGAAAATATAAACAAGCAGTTTGGCAATGTGCTGGGAGGTCTGTTTCCGGCTAAGCTGATTCCTGTTGTTGTGGAGCAGAGTGGAATTCCGGCAGATAAGAGAGTCCATGAGATTACCCGGGAGGAAAGGGAGAAGCTTCTTTCTGTGACCAAAGGACTGACGATGCGGGTTACGGGAACAAGAGATTTTGCGGAGGCGATCATTACACAGGGTGGAATTTCCGTGAAGGAGGTAAATCCTTCGACCATGGAATCAAAGAAGATCCGCGGATTGTTTTTTGCAGGGGAAATACTGGATGTGGATGCACTTACCGGAGGCTTTAATTTACAGGTCGCATGGTCGACGGGATACCTTGCGGGACAAAGTGTTTTGCATAGCTAAGAGAAGAAAGAGGAGAAGAATATGGGATTTAATCTGGCAATCGATGGACCGGCAGGGGCCGGCAAAAGTACAATCGCAAAAAGAATTGCAAAGGAGATGGGCTACATCTATGTAGATACCGGGGCAATGTACCGGGCAATGGCACTTTTCCTGCTGAGAAAAAACATAGCACCGTCTGAGACGCAGAAGATCGATGAAGAGTGCGAGAACGCAGATATTACGATACGTTACGAGCAGGGGGAACAGGTGGTATACCTGAACGGAGAAAATGTGAACGGACTGATCCGGACCGAAGAGGTGGGAAATATGGCGTCTGCCAGCAGCCCGAATCCGAATGTGCGCAAGAAGCTGGTGGAGCTTCAGCAGAAACTTGCAGCGGATGCCGATGTCGTGATGGATGGAAGGGATATCGGAACCTGCGTACTTCCGCAGGCACAGTTGAAAATATATCTGACCGCGGACAGTATGGTACGTGCAAAGAGAAGATACAAGGAACTGACAGAAAAGGGAGTAGCATGTGATCTTGATGTGATCGAGAGAGATATCCGGGAGAGAGATCATCAGGATATGACAAGGGCCATTTCTCCGCTCAGACAGGCAGAGGATGCGATCCTGGTGGATACCTCGGAGCTTACGATCGACGAGGTGGTAGAGAAGATTATCGGATTGTGCAGGGAAAGGTAAGATATGGAAGTAATATTGGCAGAGCATGCGGGCTTTTGTTTCGGGGTGCACAGGGCGGTAGACACAGTCTACAAACAGATACAGGAGCAGGCAGAGAGAACGGATGGCGGAGTTCCCATTTATACTTATGGCCCGATCATACACAACGAGGAAGTGGTGAAGGATCTGGAAAGCAAGGGAGTCCGTGTCCTTCATGACAAAGAGGAGCTTGAACAGTGCGACGGAAACAAAGGAGGGATCGTGATCATACGGTCTCACGGTGTGGAGAAGTCGGTCTGTGACTGTATTGAGCGGAAAGGGTTCCAGATTGTAGATGCGACCTGTCCTTTTGTGAAAAGGATCCATAATATTGTGGATCAGGAGAGTGAAAAGGGAAAGAAAATTGTGATCATAGGAAATGCAGGACACCCGGAAGTGGAGGGCATCATGGGCTGGTGCAGGAATCAGGCAGTGGTTCTGGAGTCTCTGGAAGAGGCAGAAAAATATACTGCCGGGCCGGAGGAAGAAATCTGCATTGTTTCGCAAACGACATTTAACTACAATAAATTTCAAGATATGGTTGAAATTTTTAAAGGGAGAGGCTATAATGTTAGTGTTGTGAATACTATATGTAACGCTACGGAAGTGCGGCAGACTGAGGCCCGTAAGATAGCGGCTCAGGTCGATGTTATGATAGTAATAGGTGGTAATCATAGTTCTAACACACGAAAGCTGTATGAAATATGCAGGCAGGAGTGTGAGAATGTGCATTTTATACAGACACTTGATGATCTGCACCTTGATTTACCTGAATCTGTCCGATCGGTGGGTATTACAGCAGGGGCTTCCACCCCAAACAATATTATCGAGGAGGTTCAAAATTATGTCAGAATTAACTTTTGAACAAATGTTAGAAGAATCATTAAAAACAATACACACAGGAGAGGTTGTTGAAGGTACCGTTATCGATGTGAAACCGGAAGAGATCATTCTCAACATCGGGTATAAATCAGATGGTGTTCTTACAAGAAATGAATATACAAATGAACCGAATGTAGACCTGACAACAGTAGCAAAACCTGGTGATACCATGGAGGTAAAGGTCCTGAAAGTCAATGACGGTGAAGGACAGGTTATGCTTACCTACAAGCGTCTGGCTGCAGACAGAGGAAATAAGAGAATCGAAGAAGCATACAACAATCAGGAAGTCCTTACAGCAAAAGTTGCACAGGTATTGGAAGGCGGCCTGAGTGTAGTGGTTGATGAAGTAAGAATCTTTATCCCGGCAAGTCTGGTATCTGACACATACGAGAGAGATCTTGGAAAATATGCAGGACAGGAGATCCAGTTCGTTATCAGCGAGTACAATCCTAAGAGAAGAAGATATATCGGCGATAGGAAGCAGCTTATCGTTGCAGAGAAGGCTGAATTACAGAAGAAGCTTTTCGAGACCATCAAGGTTGGTGATACGGTAGAAGGTACTGTTAAGAATGTAACAGACTTTGGTGCGTTTATCGATCTTGGCGGATGCGATGGTCTTCTGCATATCTCCGAAATGTCATGGGGAAGAGTTGAGAATCCGAAGAAGGTATTCAAGGTTGGCGATGTTGTTAAGGTTCTGATCAAAGATATTTCCGGAACCAAGATTGCACTCAGCCTGAAGTTTGAGGATGCAAATCCGTGGAAGGATGCAGCAACCAAGTATGCAGTCGGCAACGTAGTTACCGGTAAGGTAGCACGTATGACAGACTTTGGTGCATTTGTTGAGCTGGAGCCCGGAATCGACGCACTGCTTCATGTATCCCAGATTTCCAAAGAGCATATTGAGAAGCCGGCAGATGTATTGAAGGTCGGTGATGAAGTTACCGCAAAAGTGGTAGATTTCAACGAAGCAGACAAGAAGATCAGCCTCAGCGTAAAGGCTCTTCTGGCACCTGAACCGAAAGAGGAGCAGGCAGAGGATGACGCAGATGTTGTGTCTGTAAATATTGATGAAGTGATCGCCAACGAAGAGGCAGAATAATAGGAAACGGACAGGGTAAAAATATGGCTTATGATTATGAGTATTTCAAAAAGGCAGTTTATGAGCTGACCAAGATTGATTTGAATGCTTATAAAGAGAAGCAGATGAAACGTCGTATTGATACACTGATCGCCAAAAATAAAATTGTAGGCTATGATAAGTATATTGAAGCACTCAAGACAAACGGTACCATGTTTGAGGAGTTCGTCAATTATCTTACCATTAACGTTTCGGAGTTTTACCGGAATCTGGATCAGTGGCAGCTCTTAGACAAGGATATATTCCCGGATCTGATCAAACGCTATGGAAGTCGTTTGAAGATATGGAGTGCAGCATGCTCCACGGGAGATGAACCGTATTCTCTTGTAATGGCATTATCCCGGCATCTTCCTTTATCGCAGATCAAGATTTTTGCAACAGATCTGGACAAGCAGGTAATTGCTAAGGCGAAGGCCGGATTGTATGCGGAGAAGAGTATAGCGAATGTCCCGGATGATCTGAAAAAGAAATTCTTTACAAAGGTTGGACCTTCTTATCAGATTTCTGAAGAGATCAAGGAGAGAGTCGAGTTTAAAGAACACAACCTGTTGAAAGATGCGTATCCTACAGATTGCCATTTGATTGTGTGCAGAAATGTACTCATTTATTTTACGGAAGAAGCCAAAGATGAAGTATTCCGTAAATTCCAGAGAAGTCTGGTAAATGGCGGTTATCTGTTTATCGGAAGCACAGAGCAGATTATCAATCATAAGGACATGGGCTATGAAAGGAAGAATTCTTTCTTTTATCAAAGGCCAATGTAGAAACGAAGTATATAAAACCTTGAGGTTCTCAGGAACTTCAGGGTTTTTTGTTATAGAACAGGAAATTGTACGATCAAATTTTTTATGAAAAAGCTTGACTTTTCTATCAGGATAGGATACTATAATAACGGTTAGACAAAACTAACCAAGCGCATAAAAAATTATAACGTCCTGAAAAATTAATCATGAACAACCGCAGACTTATTCTCCTAATATTCATCCCTCAATCGCGGAATCAATGAAAAGACTATGGAACATACAGGACATATCATATTTTGAATGTGCATAATCAAAAAGAAAAGCTGCCGTGGAAAATTCTACGGCAGCCAACTTTTTTATAGGGGTATTATCAAAAGTTAGTCATTTTGTTTAAGATATGTGATGCGTAGACAGAGAAGAGTTCTCTGTCTTTTTTGCGTTCATCGGTCAGTTCAAAGAAGAAATCCTTGCTCTTGTAATCCCGTTTAAAGAATGGGGTAACGATCTCGTCCCACTCCGGGAGATAGGAAGAAAACTTACGTGTATAGCAGGTGGCGGCAGTTGCCTGAGTGCGGTGCTCTTTGTCTACATAAGAAGCTACTGATTTGTGTATGGCAACATCCTCTGAGGGCAGATAGTAATAGTCCTTATAGTTTGCATAGAAATATTTCATCTCCTCCTCATAAATCGGAACCTTCAGGATGCCTTCCTCGTTTTCACCACTGAAGTAACAGCCATTGGCCAGATTGGAGACCGGGAAGGGAAGCGGACATGGTAAAATGAGTTTCATAAGGAGCTCCTGACGGTCATGTCCGTGATAATCCACATAGCGGTTTGACTGCACCTTGACAGCTCTTAATTTACTGTTAAACAGATCATAGAAAGAGAGCAGGGGCAGAATGCGCAGCATACCGAGCATATCTTCCTTATTGTGGAGCAGAAGAAAGTGGTAAGCTTCCTCGGATGGCTGCTTGACATATTCATGGTAGATACTGATCAGCTCCCCGCCATTAAAAGGATCCTCGCGTTCAATTCCCATCAGCTCTTCCAGAGATTTCTGCTTACAGTTGGCAGTGTGCAGGAAAAATTTGTAGGGGGATATGCGCTTATAGATGTCCAGTCCCTCGAAGGGTTCAAAATGATAAGGCAGGTCATACTGTTTGCACTTCTGCAACAGGTAGGGCAGATCAAAGTTGTTGCCGTTGAAGTGTACCAGATAATTGTAATCCGCCGCGAAAGTGAAGAAATCTGTCAGAAGCGCCGGCTCGTCAGACACATCCTGCGCAAACCACTGGCGGATATGCCAGCAGGCGTTGCGGTAATAAGCGGTGCCGATCAGATAGAGCGAAGAACTTTTGGCAGCGAACCCTGTAGTTTCGATATCCAGAAAGAGAAACTGCTCCAAAGGAGCTGTCTTTTCCAGAGGATAATCTATTTTAAAATCAGTTAAAGTATGGTTAATTACTTTCATAATTGTCTCCGTCAGGTTATAAATATTTAAATAAGGATTTTGTGCTAATTCTTAGCTAATAGTAACATATTTTTTTCCTAAACAGTAGTTTTTTTTGTCGAAAGATAGTATATTTATAATAATAAATTGTAACTATTCAAAGCCATGCAAATTTGTTTTCTGTGAATGCCTGCATTCATACAGAACAGTGATTTTGCGAATGGGGTTCTGAATATTTACAATAAAATATACAAGAAGGAAGGGCAGAGAATGGCGAGATTAACGTTCAAGGGCGGGATTCATCCATACGACGGCAAGGATCTGTCAAAGGATAAGCCGATCAGGGAAGTGTTGCCTAAGGGGGACCTGGTTTATCCGTTATCTCAGCACATTGGTGCACCGGCCAGACCGGTGGTGCAGAAAGGGGATCACGTGCTGACGGGACAGCTTATAGCAGAGGCTGGTGGTTTTGTCTCAGCACCGATCTATGCGACGGTTTCCGGGACGGTGAAGGCGATAGAGCCGCATCGTGTTGTAACCGGTGATAATGTGATGAGTATTGTCATTGAAAATGATGGACTTTATGAGGAAGTGACATATCCTGAAAGAAAACCGCTTGAAGAATTGACGAAAGAGGAAATTGTCCAGTATGTCAAGGACGCAGGAATCGTAGGTATGGGTGGAGCAGGTTTTCCTACTTTTATCAAGCTTTCTCCGAAGGAACCGGATAAGATTGATTACGTGATCGCAAACTGTGCGGAATGTGAGCCATATCTGACATCGGATTACAGGCGTATTCTGGAAGAGCCTCAAAAGCTGATCGACGGTCTTAAAGCGATGCTGAAGCTCTTTGACAATGCAAGAGGAATTCTGGCTGTGGAGGACAACAAACCGGACTGCATTGAACTTTTGAAGAAGCTGACAAAGGATGAGCCAAGGATCAGCGTGAAAGAATTGAAAACCAAATATCCACAGGGTGCAGAGAGACAGATCATCTATGCCACGACCGGAAGATCCATCAACAGCTCCATGCTGCCGGCAGATGCGGGATGTGTGGTAAACAATGTGGATACGATCGTTGCGATCTACCATGCTGTCTATGAGGGAAAACCCCTTATGCAGCGTATTGTCACTGTGACGGGCGACGCAATCAAGGACCCTGTAAACTTTAAAGTGAGAATCGGAACCAATTATCATGAACTTGTAGAAGAGGCGGGAGGCTTCAAGGAAGATCCGGTGAAGATCATTTCCGGTGGGCCGATGATGGGCTTTGGTATCTTTGATCTGGATGTGCCGACGACGAAGACGGCTTCGGCTCTGCTGTGTCTGACACAGGATGATGTTTCGGCGATGGAGCCGAGTGCCTGCATTAACTGCGGAAGGTGTGTGGAGGTATGCCCGGGACGTGTTGTTCCCAAGTTGTTGTCTGAATACGCAATAAACTACCGCGAGGAAGAATTTCTTGCTCATGATGGAATGGAGTGTTGTGAGTGCGGCTGCTGCAGCTTTGTCTGCCCGGCCAAGAGACCGCTGACACAGACGATTAAATCAATGAGAAGAATGCAGCTTGCAAAGAAGAAAAAGTAGGATCGTGATCCTGACTTGAAAGGAGCATAAACGAGAGAGATGAGTGATTTGATGAAAGTATCTTCCAATCCCCATATCAGATCCAAAGCCACGACAGCCAACATTATGCTGGCCGTTGTGATAGCACTTCTTCCTGCTGCAGGCTTTGGTATCTATAATTTCGGACTGGATGCGCTTATTTTAATTCTGGTAACGGTGGCGACCACGGTTTTGACAGAATATTTATTTGAGAAGATCTGCAAGAAAAAGGTGACGATCGGAGATTATTCTGCTGTTGTGACCGGATTGCTTTTGGCACTGAACCTTCCGTCCTCAGCACCCTGGTGGATTGGGGTGATCGGTGGAGTGTTCGCCATTCTGGTTGTAAAAATGCTTTTTGGAGGTCTGGGACAGAACTTCATGAACCCGGCACTGGGAGCAAGATGTTTTCTGCTGATTTCCTTTACCTCCATCATGACAAATTTTGACTGTGATGCCTATACGGGTGCTACACCGCTCGCCGCATTGAAGGCAGGAGAGGGTGTTAATATTCTGGATATGGTGACAGGACGTACAGCGGGTACGATCGGAGAGACTTCCATGATAGCGATCGTGGCCGGAGCCTGTTTCCTGATCATGCTCGGTGTGATTGATCTGAGGATTCCGGGAAGTTATATTGTAAGCTTCGTGGTCTTCCTGTGCCTGTTCGGCGGACATGGAGTGGATTTTGCATTTATTTCAGCCCATCTGGCAGGAGGCGGTCTGATGCTGGGAGCCTTTTTTATGGCAACCGACTATGTGACAAGGCCGATCACGGTGAAGGGGCAGTATGTATTTGGAATTTTGCTTGGTATCCTGACCGGGCTGTTCCGGATTTTCGGACCTTCAGCGGAGGGAGTTTCTTATGCCATTATCATAGGAAACCTGCTTGTTCCGTTGATCGAGAAGATGACGCTTCCGAAAGCCTTTGGCAAAGGAGGGCATAAGGTATGAAAGAAATGATGAAAAATACAGGGATTCTTCTGGTGATAACGATTCTTTCCGGCCTGCTTCTCGGACTGGTATATCAGATTACCAAAGATCCTATTGCGGCGCAGGAACAGAAGGCCAAACAGGAAGCCTGCAAGAATGTTTTTGAAGACGCAGCGACATTTGAACAGATTGATGTGGCAGTTACCGATCAGGCGACTTTTGATGCGGAAGGCTACAGTCAGGAAAGCATTGATGAAGTGATGGAGGCAAAGGATGCTTCTGGGAATATGCTTGGGTATGTAATTACTGTCACCTCCAAGGAAGGCTACGGCGGAGATATCCAGTTTGCTATCGGTATCCGCTCAGATGGCACCGTAAACGGTATTTCCTTACTGGCAATTTCAGAGACAGCAGGACTTGGAATGCGTGCTGACGAGGTACTCACACCACAGTTTGCAGACAAAAAAGTCGACAAGTTTTCCTATACCAAAAATGGAGCGATGTCTGAGAGTGAGATTGACGCCATCTCTGGCGCTACGATTACAACCAACGCAGTGACTAATGGAGTCAATGCCGGGCTGTACTATTTTCAGACGGAACTGAAGGGAGGCAGCGCACAATGAGTGAAAATCAGGAAAGAAAGCAGAGTGCAGTGGGAGAACGTCTGCTTAACGGTATTGTAAAAGAGAATCCCACTTTTGTGTTGATGCTTGGTATGTGTCCGACACTGGCGGTTACTACGTCAGCCATCAACGGACTGGGAATGGGACTGACCACGATGGTGGTACTGGCATTGAGCAATGCATTTATCTCTTTATTGAGAAATATCATACCGGACAAAGTCAGAATCCCGGCGTTTATCGTAATTATTGCAACCTTTGTAACAGCAGTACAGCTTCTGCTGCAGGGATTTCTGCCGTCCTTATATGATTCCCTTGGAATCTATATCCCACTTATCGTGGTTAACTGTATTATCCTTGGCAGAGCGGAAGCATACGCCTATTTTAATCCGGTGCTCCCGTCTTTGTTTGACGGAGTAGGCATGGGGCTGGGCTTTTCTATCGCTCTGACCTGCATCGGCGCTATCCGGGAGCTTCTGGGAGCCGGTGAGATCTTCGGAATTCATGTAATGCCGTCAGGGTATGTGCCGATCAGTATTTTTATCATGGCACCGGGAGCGTTTTTTGTACTGGCGACCCTTACGGCGATCCAGAACCGGATCAAGATCAACGGGGAGAAGAAAGGCAAGGATATGTCGAAGATTCAATCCGGCTGCGGCACAGACTGTATGAATTGTTCCGATTCTGCCTGTGCACACAGATTGATCGATGACAAAGCAGAGGAAAAGGAGGAGAAGAAGAATGATTAAAGAATTGTTGGTGATCCTGATCTCCTCATCACTTGTCAACAACGTTGTACTGAGCCAGTTTTTGGGCCTTTGTCCTTTCCTTGGAGTTTCCAAGAAAACAGAGACGGCTACCGGAATGGGCGTATCGGTTATTTTCGTTATCACGCTGGCATCGGCAGTGGCAGGAGTTATTTACAAATATATTCTGGTGCCCCTCGATATCACCTATTTGCAGACCATAGTATTTATTCTGGTGATCGCAGCACTGGTACAGTTTGTGGAGATGTTCCTCAAGAAATATATGAAGGGCCTGTATGAATCCCTCGGTGTGTATCTTCCACTGATCACAACAAACTGCGCGGTACTTGGTGTAGCGCTGACAAATGTACAGAAGAATTATGGCATTCTGGCCGGTATTGTGAACGGATTTGCGACTGCATCGGGATTCACGATCTCTATTATCATACTGGCGGGTATCCGCGAAAAGATAGGCTATAACGACATCCCGGAATCGTTCAGGGGAATGCCGATCGTTCTTGTGACAGCGGGACTTATGGCGATCGCATTTTGCGGTTTTTCCGGCCTGTTGTAGAAGAACACGTTTCCAGATATAAGAAAATAGGAAAATGCAGATGGGTTCCGGATAAGGATCATGTGCATAGAAATGAGGTTTCGTATGAATATAACCGGAATTATTGTGGCAACACTGATCGTTGGTGCAGTCGGGTTGTTCGTTGGACTGTTTCTGGGTGTGGCCGGCATTAAATTTAAGGTAGAAGTGGATGAAAAGGAAGAGGCAGTGCTTGCTGCACTTCCCGGCAACAACTGTGGTGGCTGTGGATATGCCGGCTGTTCCGGTCTTGCCGCAGCGATAGCAAAGGGCGAGGCTCCGGTCAATGCCTGTCCGGTCGGCGGTGAAAAGGTTGGAGAGCAGATCGCCCAGATCATGGGAGTACAGGCACAGGAAAGTGAAAGACAGGTGGCGTTCGTAAAATGTCAGGGTGACAGAGAACGCACCAGAGATGACTATGACTATACCGGAATCGAAGACTGCCGTATGCTTTCCTTTGTTCCGAACGGCGGACCGAAGTCCTGCAACGACGGATGTCTTGGATTCGGAAGCTGTGTCAAGGTGTGTCCGTTTGATGCGATCCATGTTGTGAATGGGGTAGCGGTGGTTGACAAGGAGACCTGCAAGGCGTGCGGAAAGTGCGTGGCAGTCTGCCCGAAACATCTGATCGAGCTGGTTCCGTATAAGGCAAAACATCTTGTGGCATGCAGCTCACAGGCAAAGGGTCCTGTTACGATCAAGGATTGTGATGTGGGATGTATCGCCTGTCAGCTTTGTAAGAAGAACTGTCCGTCGGATGCGATTACAATCGAGAATTTCCACGCAACCATTGATTATGAGAAATGTACGGGTTGCGGAATCTGTAAGACGAAATGTCCGAAAAAGGCTATCATTTAGTGTTGTGGGAATCCGCTGGAATAGTGGAGTGCGTTATCCTTTGTGATAAAGACGGCCTCCACATTCTCCAGTGATTCAATTAGTTTCATACCGTCGTCAAGACCAAGACAATAGCAGGTGGTGGACAGTGCGTCCCCCTCGACAGAACCGGGGGACAGGATTGTCACACCTGCTAAATTATTGTCTACAGGATATCCGGTCGCAGGGTCCAGAATATGATGATAGAGAATGTCATCCTGATAAAAATAGCGCTCATAGACACCGGAGGAAACTAATGAGGCATCCGAGAGAGAAACGACCGTGATGGGAGTACCCTCCGCAGCAAAAGGTTCCTGAATACCGATACGGAAAGGAGAACCGTCCGGTTTGCCGCCGATCGTCACGACATTGCCGCCGAGATTGATACAGGCGCTTGAGATGCCTTCAGAGAGAAGATAGGCCTTCATGCGGTCTGCGATATAGCCTTTGGCGATAAAGCCAAGATCGATCATGGCCTGTGGGTCGCGCAGTGTTACCGTACAGGAGTCTCCGGTTGTCACAACATGGATCGTGTGATAATCTACATGGGAAAGTGCTTCTTCCAGGGAAGAAGGATCCGGCACGGCAGGTGTCTTGTCGGAACCGAAATTCCAAAGCTCTGCGACAGGCAGAATAGTAGGGTCGATCTTGCCGCCAGTCAGTTCGGCATAGTAAAGAGCTGTTTCCAGAAGCTCTGCGGTATCAGCGGTGACTTCAACAGGAGCTCCACCACTGTGATTGATCTTAAAGACATCAGAGTTTTCTTTGGTGGCACTGAGCATGTTTTCATATTTTCCGGCGAGGGCAAAGCAGCCATCAAGGACAGTCTCGTCGGAGGAATCATAGAGAGTGATCTGAATCACGGTATCAAAATAAAAACCGGTGCGTGACAGAGGTTCTTCGTTGGCGGCACAGCCGGTGAGAATACCGCACAAAAAAAGGATAGCGATTGACACAACAGTTTTTGGGCGTAGATTTCTATTCATGGCAGAATCCTCTCTTTGTTGTTACATAATTGCCGGCTGGCAGTCAAAAGCAAACAGTCCGGCTCAGTTTATTTTAGTGTTTTTGTGGCTTTATTTCAATGGAAACAGATAAACAAAAGACAATAACAAGTGAAAAATAAAAAGAAAAAATGGCGGGGAGAAAGAAGGATGACCGGAAAAAAGATTTTAATTGTAGATGATGACAAAGACCTTTCGCTTATCACGGCGGACATGCTGGAAAGTTATGGATACGAGGTGATGAGCGCGGCAGATCCGGACGAAGCCTTTACATTGCTGGAAGACACAACGGTTCATCTGATCTTATTGGATATTAACCTGCCGGAAATGAACGGTTTTGAGGTTTGCCGGGAACTCAGGCGCATCTCCAAGGTTCCGGTGATCTTCGCAAGTGCCAGAACGGGAGAGGATGACAAGATCAAGGGACTTGACATCGGCGGAGATGACTATCTGGAGAAGCCATATTCGCTGAAGGAACTGTTGGCACGGATCAATGCACTTATGCGCCGGACATATGGGGGAGAGGAAGAAGAGAAAACCTATCACTTCGGCGAGGTAACCATAGAGACCGGAAAACGGAGAGTGACCAGAAATGGGGAGGAAGTCCGTCTGGCCTTAAAGGAATTTGATGTGCTGGTTTATCTGTGCGAACATCGTGGGCATGCGGTGAGTAAGGAGACGATCCTGCGGGATGTATGGGGAGGATTCTCCGAGACAGAGCTTACCACCGTGGCGGTCCATATCAGGTGGCTGCGCGAAAAGCTGGAGGAGGATCCGGCACACCCTGTTTTTATCAAGACAGTCTGGGGCGTGGGATATCTGCTGGAATCAGAAGAAGGATAGAAGGGAAAAGCAAATGAGTGGAAGCATGAAAACAAAACTTTGGAAGGTCATAGGCGGCTTTGTTTTGCTGCTCCTTCTTTTTATGGCATTGCTGTCAGGGTATGCGCGATCGATCAACGATACGGAACAAAATGGAAGTGCGGTCGTACTCCTGAACGAGATCCGGCAGCTTGGCAGGGACGCAGAAGGATACAACCCGGCGGGAGAACAGATAGACGAATTACAGGAATATTTCAGAGAGAGATCAGATGAGGGAGAAGTCTTGTTTGTAAAGAGAATGCTGCTTGTTTTTCTGGTGTTCGGCATAGGATATCTGGCAGTCATCTTTGGGTATGTATACTGGAGGATTTTGAAGCCCTTTGCAAAGCTGGAGAAGTACGCGGAGCAGATCGCAGATGGAGATCTGGACGTGTCGCTCGGCTATGAGCGCGAAAATTATTTTGGAGCGTTTACCTGGGCATTTGACCACATGCGGGAGGAGATACGATATGCGAGGAAACGGGAACGGGAGGCTATTGAAGAAAATAAGACTGTGATAGCGGCTCTTTCCCACGATATCAAAACGCCGATTGCTTCGATCAGGGCCTGCTCAGAGGTGCTGGAGGCGAATCTCAATGCTGATTATGAGAAAAGACAGCGCTACACTTCGATCATCCTGAAAAAATGTGATGAAGTGACGGCTCTTGTCAATGATCTGGTCCTGCATTCCCTGTCTGAACTGGAGAAGCTGGAGATTCATTTAGAGAAGCTGAAGATTGCCGATGTCATAAGAGAGACTGTGGAAGAGATGGCGTTTTCGGATCTGCTTTTGGAAGAACCACTGCCGGATGCTATGGTGTCAGGAGATGCGGCAAGGGTGGCACAGATCATCGAAAATCTGCTGAACAATGCAAGAAAATATGCACCGGGAGCGAAGGTACATATTTATGCGAAGGTTTTGCAGGGAAGGTACTGGATTCATGTGCAGGATGAAGGAGATGGTATTCTGCCTCAGGACATGCCCTTTGTATTACAAAAGTTCTATCGGGGCAAGAACGTGGAGGGGCAGCCCGGAAGCGGACTGGGCCTGTATATTGTCAGGTATCTGGCAGAGGCGATGAAGGGAGAGGTACGGCTGGAGAACACCGGGAAGGGACTGGATGTCGCCTTCTGCCTGCCGGTTGATTGCTCTTAAAGATTTGTTAATAATTTATCTGTTATAGTTTCCTTAACGACACAGGAAAGGAAAGAAAAACATGAAGAAAGCAATTTTAAGGGCCGAAGGATTGTGCAAAAGCTATGCAAACGGCGGAGTTCAGACACATGTGCTGGACAAGGTGAATGTAGAGATTTATGAGGGGGATTTTACCGTGATCATGGGCTCCTCCGGAGCAGGCAAATCGACGCTGTTGTACTGTCTGAGCGGAATGGATGCGGTTACAGCCGGAAAAGTTTTCTATAAAGAGCAGGAGATCAGCGGTCTGAAAGAGAAAAAAATGGCACCCTACCGTGCAAAGGAGTTCGGGTTTGTCTTTCAGCAGAGCCAGCTGGTAAGCAACCTTACACTGCTGGAGAATGTTGCGATCACGGGATATCTGAATAAAAAGGATACAAGCAGTCAGACGAAGAAGAGGGCAGTGGAACTTCTGGAAGCCATGAACCTGAAAAAGGCGGTGAACCGTTATCCGTCACAGGTATCCGGCGGAGAAGCACAGCGGGCGGCAATCGCAAGGGCCATGCTCAAGGAGCCGGGAATTCTGTTCGCAGACGAGCCGACCGGTGCACTGAACAGGCGAAATACTACAGATGTTCTGGATCTGCTTACCGACCTGAACCGGAAGGAACAGAGCATTTTGATGGTGACGCATGATGTCCGCGCCGCGATACGGGCCACAAGGCTCCTGTATCTTGAGGATGGCAGAGTGATCGGAGAACTGGAGCTTGCTCCCTACAAAGAGGAAGATGCGAAGAATCGGGAAACCCAGATCAGCGCATGGCTGACCTCCATGGAATGGTAGGGGGTGGCGAGATGAAATATTTTACATTATTTCGTGGTGTTATCCGTAAACAGAAAGGAAGCTATATTGGTATTATCCTGTTAATGTTTATTTTTACGCTGACGATCAGCAGTGTGTTGTCAGTCTGGTTAAATTCCAGAACCTATGTAAACGAAGAGATGGATCGTGTCCATTTTGGAGATATGCAGTATGTATTTACTGATACGGAGGAGATCGACACACTGCTTCAGGACATACGGAACGTAGACGGAGTAGAGCGTGTAACGATGGAGAAGATGGTCTACGGTACGATTGAAATTGGAGAGGATGAGCAGGCTTCACACAGAATGCTCAAGGCTGTACCCAAGGACTATTCCTATCACATTTTCAAAGGGGAAACGGCGGAGTATGATCCGGATCCAGAGACACTTTCTGCACAGGAGAGTTATGTTCCGATCAGCTTCCGGTCAATCTATGACAGCAAAATAGGAGATTCTTTTCAAATCAAAGCAGCAGACGGAGAGGAACTGTCCTATACGATCAAGGGCTTTTTCGAGGACCCGGCAGAGGGAAGTGCCATGATGGGTGTCAAGAATCTGCTTCTGTCTGAGGAAGGCCTGGAGAGGCTTCGCACAAACGTCTATGGAATGGGAGATGCGATACCGGAAGGGGCGGCCGTCCGCGCGTATATCGTCAATGTGACAAAGAGCAGGGACTGTCAGCTTACCGCCAAAAAGCTGCAGATGAAGATCGGCGAAGAGACTGACGTTGACCGGTATGTGCTGGAGGTCTATTTAAAGGATTCGTTTGCAAGCTTTATGCTGATGCTGCAGAACATTTTTGCAGCCTTTCTGGTGGGATTTGGCATTGTGCTTATCCTGGTGACAATGCTTGTGATAAGTCACAGCATTACCAGCAGCATAGAGCAGGACTATGTCAATTTCGGAATCCTGAAGGCCCTTGGATATACAGGGAAGGATCTGCGGATCGTGCAGCTGCTGTATTATCTGACAGCACTTCTGGCGGGACTTCTTGGTGGAGTTGCGGTGGCAGGGTCCCTGACAAGACTGATCAACGAAACGATCATTACGGTGACCGGAATCAAGACACCGGATCAGATCCCAGCGGTGGAAACAACACTATTGTTTGGAGGAATCCTGTTGTTGATCTTTCTGTTTATTCTGGGTAAGACGCACCGGATCAGTCTGATCCGGCCGATCACGGCAATCAGGGGAAAAGAAGATGTCTTTTTTACCGACCATTTTCTACCTGCAATCCATGGCAGGGGCGTGCAGTTCTGGATTGCGGTACGGCAGATCTTTTCAGGCAAAAAGCAGTATGTGAGTGCCTGTATCATCACGGTCCTGCTCGTATTCTTCCTGTCTCTCTGCGGACGGCTGGGAAGCTGGATGGGAGAGGACGGAAGCGGCATCATGAAGGCGATGGGCATGGCAACGGTGGATGGCAGGATCTACAGCTTTGGAGTATGCAGTGAGAAGGACGAGGTCATGCAGGAGGCAGATGAAAGGATCAGGGAGCAGGCAGACGTGTACGCGACGTACCAGTCGCTGGTGGTTATGACAGCCAGATTAAATGATGCAGGCTACCTGCTCAATGTGATCTCTGATCCGGAATATTTCCGGATCGTGGAGGGACGAACCTGTAAGTATGACAATGAGATCGTGGTCACAGATATCGTGGCAAAGGAGCTGGAACTGCACATCGGCGATATGGTGGAGGTTTCTCAGGGAGACAAAAAAGAAGACTATATGATCGTCGGGATCAATCAGTGTGCCAATGATATGGGAGAAAATTTCGGAATCAGCAGGGAAGGCTATGACAGGATCAGCGATGGAACAGATTCATTTTATACCTGTTATATTCTGGAGGATGGAAGCAGAGCAGAGGCGATAGAGGATGATCTGGAGGAGCATTTTGGAGATCAGATCCATATAGATGACAATACCTGGTCCGGGATTGACGGCATTGTCAGTGCAGCCTCGGCACTGGAGCTTCTGATGTATCTGATCAGTCTGATCTTCAGTATGGTGGCGGTCTATATGACAGGAAGCAGGATGCTGTATCAGGAAAAGCATGACCTGAGCATTTACAAGGCACTGGGATTTTCGTCATCCCGGCTGAGACTTTCATTTGCGATACGGTTTGCTATCGTGGCAGGTGTGGGAGCTGTGCTGGGCGTGGTGATGAGCGCGCTGCTGACGGATCTGCTGGTCGGAAAAGTATTTGCGATGTTTGGGGTCAATGGCTTTGCCTCGAATCCGGAGTTGTTCAAAATGATGATCCCCGGAGTGATCGTAGTGGCTGTATTCTTTGGTTGTGCCTATCTGGTGTCTGCCAGGATCAAAAAGGCAGATGCGGGCGTATTGATCGCTGAGTAGCGGGAATTGTAAGTTGAAGCCTGCCGTGCGGTGTGCAGTGCAATGAGCCGTTACAGAACGGAGTGCCCTCACTCACTTGAAAGTTTGAAGCGTTCTGGCGCGGCGATGATTGAGCAGTCGGCGATTTCAAATACGGTGAAAAACATACTCCGTCTTGGGACAGAGATAAACGATATTCTTGAAGCACTCATTGCGCGCGGGCAGAAAAGCGGCGAGGTGAGGAAAGACGTTGTTCCTGTGCTGACAGTCTATGTACTCTCAACGAGCCTTGATTCTCTGCTTTCGCTTGTCGAGACAAATGGGAAATTCATTTGCGCACAGAATGGGATGACCGAAGATGAGTTTCTCGACTATGGATTTCGACAGATAGTCAATTCAATCCTTGAAGTACGAATATGATGAGGGAGCAACATGGATAAAATCAAAATGCCAGACGCTTAGACGCAGCGCATGCCACAAAAAAAACGGCCTGTGCTGCGTTTATTATTTTAGGTCGGAAGTAAAAAAGGAGAACACATAACATATATGTACCATTTAAGATTGAAAGGCGAGCATTACCAAATGGGTGTTAAAAGAGGCACGATTTTTCAAAGGGTCAATGTGTCGTTTCCACTTCAACTCGGTTCTTTCCAGCTGGAACATGGAACACAGAGCGCAAAAATAATCTTGAAAACAATATTCCGGTTGAGATCAGAGGATGTACCGCTGCAAACGGAAACCGCTTTAATATTACTACTTCCTCTTTTATTAACGGAGAGGAAGGGCTGAATGAACATGGTCTGGCGGTTGCTATGACGTTTGTTATGACCAGACTTGAAAAGATTAAACCGGGTTTCAATTCTTGCTTCATTGTCAGATACTTGTTGGAAAAGGCAAGTAATACGGAAATGGCTATATCTTTACTTATGGATTTGCCAATAGCGTCTAACTGCAACATTCTACTTGCAGATAAAAACGGGAAAATGGTTGTTGTCGAATGTACTCCAGCTTCTTGTGGCACATTCGCAGGGAGGACTATATGCCAACCAGTATGTCAGACTTTATCCGGAGCAGGAACTGGTCGGAAAAGTTTTATATACATAGCATAAGACGAACAAACGTTCGACAAGAAAAAAACCTTGACAGCAGAAGGGAGATATAGTAAACTTCATAAAGTCGGACAGCATATGGATTCCGGCAGAGGTCAGTTATGGAAAAGATTGTTGAGCAGGCAATGCTGTATGATTTTTACGGAGAACTGCTGACAGAACATCAGAGACAGATTTATGAAGATGTTGTGTTTGAAAACCTTTCCCTCGGCGAGATCGCACAGGAGGAGGGAGTCAGCAGGCAGGCTGTGCACGACATTGTCAAACGATGTGATAAGGCACTCTCGGAATATGAAGAGAAATTGAAACTGGTACAGAAGTTTATCAGGATCAAGGAGAAGATTGAAGAGATTGACCGGCTGTCAGAGCAGTATGAGGACGGCACGATGCAGGACAGAGAGTCATTTGGAGCCAAGGTCAGGGAGATTTCGGGAGAGATTCTGGAGCAACTGTAGGACGGAGGCAGAAAGGCATAGAGTTACATGGCATTTGAAAGTTTGACAGATAAACTTCAGAATGTATTTAAGAATCTGCGGGGCAAGGGACGACTGACCGAGGAAGATGTAAAGACCGCACTCAAGGAAGTCAAGATGGCGCTCCTGGAAGCGGATGTCAATTTCAAGGTCGTTAAGCAGTTTGTAAAGTCGGTGGAGGAACGTGCGATCGGAAGTGATGTCATGAACGGATTAAATCCGGGACAGATGGTCATCAAGATCGTAAATGAGGAAATGGTTTCCCTGATGGGGTCGGAGACAACCGAGATTGCGCTCCAGCCCGGAAAAGCAATCACCGTGATCATGATGTGTGGTTTGCAGGGTGCCGGTAAAACGACCACCACGGCAAAGATAGCAGGAAAACTGAAATTAAAAGGCAAGAAGCCGCTCCTCGTAGCCTGTGACGTGTACAGGCCGGCAGCGATCAAACAGCTGCAGATCAACGGAGAGAAACAGCAGGTGGAAGTCTTTTCCATGGGAGAGAATCACAAGCCTGTCAATATTGCAAAAGCAGCGATCGAGCATGCAGAGAAAAACGGACATAACGTTGTTATTCTGGATACTGCCGGACGTCTCCACATTGATGAGGAGATGATGGCGGAACTGCAGGAGATCAAGGAAAATGTGACGGTGCACCAGACACTTCTTGTTGTGGATGCCATGACAGGACAGGATGCAGTAAATGTCGCAAAGGAATTTGATGATAAGGTAGGCATCGATGGAGTGATCCTTTCCAAGATGGATGGTGATTCCAGAGGTGGTGCAGCGCTTTCTGTCAAGGCTGTCACCGGAAAGCCTATTTTATATATAGGTATGGGTGAGAAACTTTCCGATCTGGAGCAATTCTATCCCGACCGGATGGCCAACCGGATACTTGGCATGGGGGATGTGCTGACCCTGATCGAGAAGGCACAGCAGAATCTTGATATAGATGAAGACAAAGAGAAGCAGATGGCAGCCCGCATGAAGAAAGGGAAATTCGACTTTGAAGATTACCTGGAGAGCATGAAGCAGATGCGTAACATGGGTGGCATCTCCAGTATTCTCGGTATGTTGCCGGGAATGGGCAAGCAGATGGGCGATATCGAGTCCATGGTGGATGAGAAGCAGCTTGCAAGAATGGAGGCTATCGTGCTGAGCATGACACCGCAGGAGAGACAGAATCCGAAACTGCTCAATCCCAGCAGAAAGCATCGTATTGCAAGGGGAGCCGGAGTGGATATTGCGGTTGTCAACCGTTTTATCAAACAGTTTGAACAGTCACAGAAGATGATGAAGCAGCTTCCGGGAATGATGGGAGGCGGCAAGAAAGGGCGCGGCCTGTTTGGCGGCGGCATGGGCGGTATGAAATTCCCGTTTTAGGGTTTCAAAATAATATATTATTAAATTACATGGAGGCAAAAAAATGGCAGTTAAAATCAGATTAAGAAGAATGGGACAGAAGAAGGCTCCTTTTTACAGAATTATCGTTGCTGATTCCAGAGCTCCGAGAGACGGAAGATGTATCGATGAGATCGGAACCTATGATCCCAGCACAGATCCCAGCACCTACAAGGTAGACGAAGAAGCAGCTAAGAAGTGGCTTGCTAACGGTGCACAGCCTACTGAGGTTGTAAGCAGAATCTTCAAGAGTGTTGGAATCACAAAATAGTTGAATTGTAGTTGGATTGAAAACGGTTGTGTGGCTTTTGGAGGTGAACTATGAAAGAATTAGTTGAAGTAATTGCAAAAGCTCTTGTTGAAAACCCGGATGAGGTGGTCGTTACAGAGAAGGAAGAGGGTAAGAACATTACCGTGGAGCTTCATGTAGCACCGTCCGATATGGGTAAGGTCATCGGCAAACAGGGACGTATTGCAAAGGCAATCCGTTCTGTTGTGAAAGCGGCATCATCCAAAGACAATAAGAGAGTGGATGTTGAAATCATCTAATCGGACAGGCCTCATAGAGCAATATCTGTGAGGCCTTTTTGTTATGGCGACGAGGAAAATATGACGAGGAAAATACGCGCACTATAGATCGTTACAGGAATGGAGAGAATATGATACAGGAACTTCAGGTGGGGGTGATCACGCAGACCCACGGAATCAGGGGAGAAGTGAAGGTATTTCCCACAACAGATGATGTGAACAGGTTTAAAAAGCTGAAAGAGGTTACGCTGGACAATGGGAAGGAACGTCTTGTGCTCGAGATAGAAGGCGTAAAGTTTTTTAAACAGTATGTGATTTTGAAATTTAAGGGACTGGATTCCATTAATGATATAGAGAAGTACAAAAGGGCTAAGCTTCTGGTAAACAGGGAAAATGCAGTCAGGCTCAGAAAGAATGAGTATTTTATTGCGGACCTGATCGGTATGGAGGTTATGACAGACGAGGGCAGGCGGCTCGGAACACTCAAGGATGTGCTTCTGACCGGTGCCAACGATGTCTATGTCGTGGAACGTGAAAACGGCGCGGAGGTGCTTCTTCCGGCAATTAAGGAGTGTATTCTGGAGGTTGATATGGAGAAGGGATGCATGACAGTCCATGTGCTTGACGGATTGCTGGAGGAAGATAAGGTTGAATAAAAGAATGGATTTTTATATTCTGACACTTTTCCCGGAGATGGTGGAGCAGGGGCTTTGTACCAGTATTCTTGGAAAAGCGATAGAGCGGAACTATATTTCGGTCGAGGCGGTCAACATCCGGGATTATACACAGAATAAGCACGGCAAGGTGGATGATTACACCTACGGGGGCGGCGCAGGTATGCTGATGCAGGCGCAGCCTGTGTATGATGCCTACAAGGCCGTGGAAGAGAAGATCGGCACTGAGAAAAAGAAACGAGTCATTTATGTGACACCGCAGGGAAGAACCTTTAATCAGGCGCTGGCGCAGGAGCTTGCCGGAGAGGAACAGCTGGTTTTCCTGTGTGGACATTATGAGGGAATTGACGAGCGTGTGTTGGAAGAGATCGTGACAGATGAGATCTCTATTGGGGACTATGTGCTGACGGGAGGAGAGCTTCCGGCCATGGTGATGATCGATGCGATCGCGCGGCTTGTGCCCGGTGTACTTCACAACGAAGAATCGTCTGTGACAGAGTCGTTTGACAATGGACTTTTGGAGTATCCGCAGTATTCCAGACCGGAGGTATGGCATGACAAACGGGTTCCTGCGGTTCTGTTAAGCGGCGATCACGCGAAGGTGGATGCGTGGCGGCTGGAGCAGTCTTTGCAGAGAACAAAGGAGAGAAGACCAGACTTATATGAGACTTATCAGAGGGAGCATCCGCCGGTTGAGAAGAAGCAAAGAGACAGACGGAAGAAAAATAGAGTAAAGTTTTAGTTGGCTGTTAAAAAAATAAAAGTGAGAGTATCCACATTCTTTGATACAATGGTTTCG
>CAKRPS010000031.1 GCA_934385475.1 uncultured Lachnospiraceae bacterium
TATTTACACCAAATCTGTTATATTTGACGAAATAGTGTACATGCGGTACGATAACAGTAACATTTTACATACACTGACACTTTCATAAACTTATCAGCAGACAAAGCATCGGGAGAAATGGAGATTACGATGAATAAAGATATCGGATTGATTGGAAATGATAAAATAGAAAATGCCATTCTGGCCCTTCAGAAATCGCCAACAGAAAGGGAACTCGCACACACCTTAGCCGTCCTTCGCTGTCGTATGCAGGAGCACGGTCAGGTTATTCTGGCAGTTGAGCCGGCACTCAGTGGAACAAAGCTCAATGTCCAGACCGTAACAGCCCCCGATGGAAAGCAATTCTGGGCTGCTTTCACCAGCTTTGAAGAAGAGTTAAAGGGAAGTGATGGCGTTATGTCAACCTTCCTGACCGATCTCGAACAGCTTCTCAAAACTGCTCTGCAAACAGTGGAAATTGAGGGTGTTATCCTCAATCCATGGAACAGAACCCTGATGCTGGATAAGGCATTGATACAGCTTCTGCTGTAAGCAATGCCCACACTCGTTTTGGCACGCACGTTCTTCTGTTCCCGATATCCTTTTACGGCTCAATTCTTCGGAATGCAACCGTCTGTTCCTTCATGGAAATTTTGAAATCAGAATACAGCTACCGCAAACTGTCCACAGACTCCGATCACCAGCACCCGTAGCACAATCGGAATACTGCCGTCAGCAGTAAAATCATTCATTCCATTTTGCATGGCAAAGACCACCAAACCCGTTGCCATTGTAGATTCCCCCTCATCAAAATCTTTTCATAATTATAGCTATTTATTGCTTTGTAGTCAATAATGTTGTGATAAACCGATTTTCTGCACATGAATATTTTCTCATCGCAATTTCCTATTACCTGACAAAAGAAAACACGGTAGATCTTCATCACAATCTACCGTGTTGTTTCTACATTCTATCATCATATCATGTCGTACACATTCAGAACTTTTCTACAAGTTTGTCCTGAATGAAATTCGCTAAAAGTCCTGCTGCCTGCTGATGATTCGGATATCCCGGATGTTCTCTGGATCCAAGTGTTTCTCCCTTCGCCTCCGGCAAGGACAGATAGCATACACGATTGTCTCCGCTCTCCCTGCGATACGCAGCAATGGCATCTAACAGCGTCTCCTGCAATTCATAGCCAAGCATTCCATAACACCAGATGATCAGCGCCTCCGGGTTACATTCCCTCACAACGGTGAGGAAATTCTTTACACCTTCCCTGATCAGGGCAAGGTCATCTAAGTTCATGCTTCCATCTGTCTCACAGTGCGCCTTATAGCTTTCGCCGGTCTTTTCATCCGTCCACATCGGCTGTTTGAAGCCGCTGACATCGTTGGTTCCAAGATTTATAACCACCACATCCGGCTGCCAGCTCTCAAAGTTCCACTTCTCCCCTCCGCCAAGCTTTCTACAGGTTTCCCCTGGCATGATACTGCATACCTCACGATAAAACCTCGGCAGTGCAGAATGCAGGTTATTATCCCATCCGTGATGGATTCCAAAACCGCTCTGAGAAAAGATCCGATATTCCGCATCGAGTGCCTTTGCCGTCAGGTGTGCATATCCTCTCTGGACGGAAAAGAACATCGGAATCCAGTCTGTCTCTTCTTTTGCACCGAAGGTTCCCTCTCCTGATGTGATACTGTCACCGATAAATTCAACCTTGCGTTCCTTTTCTTTCACCGGCAGGAACTCTCCGTCATAGCGCAGCGCGTGAATATGAATAAAAGATTCTCCATCGTCGCTCATCGCCTGAAGGTCTTTATAGAACCTGACATTCTTCACCGGCTCCGGACTCATTCCCCGGAACAGCGGTATCCAGTATCTTCCTTTCGGAAGCATCTGTCTGCCAATCCAGTCTCCATTGACCGTATAGCTGAACCATGGCTCAAAAACCTCATATGCAGACTCTACTTCCACCCATAGCTCACTTCCAGTCACATTTACCTCAAAACCGCTCGCTGTCCAGAACAGGGTAAGCGGATCACGCCTGTCTGTGGTTCTTCCGTGGATTTTGATATCATTGATCTCTCCAACTGCACTCTCTCTCATTATTTTTCCCCATGCTGTCTTAAAAAGCACAGCGCCTTTTCTCTTCTTTTACTGATTCACAGTTGAGGCAATAATCTTCATCTCGCCCTGGATGTTCACTTCTCCCATGCCCGCTGGCAGAATAAGATGATCACCTTTTTTCACCATATGTCCTTCAATCAGCCCTTCCCCTTCCATAATACTTACATTTAAGAAGGGATATTTCTGATTTATCACTACCGGCTTTGTGACATTCATTAACCATACCTGATAATAATCGCAGTTGATCAACAGATTCATCTCATTATCCGGTAACTCAGCAGCACGCTTTACACACTCCTGTACTGGTGCTGCCGGAACTGTGATCACATCGATACTCTGCTGTACATGCAGTTCTCTCGGCTTGCCATCCGACAGTCTGTCGTAATCGTATACCCGGTAGGTCACGTCGCTGTTCTGCTGCGTCTCAAGCACCATGACACCGCCCTTGATCGCATGCATACATCCCGGATTGATCTGGATAAAGTCGCCTTTGTGGATCGGGATCTCACGGATCAGCTCGCTCCACTTTCCGGAGCGGATCATATCCTCCAGCTCCTCCCTGGTCTTTGCATTATGTCCAACTACCAGAGTGGAATCCTCCTTGCAGTCCAGCACATACCAACATTCTGTTTTTCCAAGGGAACCATTCTCATGAACTCCGGCATAAGCGTCGTCTGGATGAACCTGAATACTCAGATCTTCCTTCGCGTCAATGATCTTGATCAGGAGCGGGAATCGATCCAGTCCCAGATTGCCGAACAGCTCCGGCTCTTTCTCGAAGAGCCCCGAAAGCGTCTCCCCTTTGTAGATACCATCACGTACCACACAGTCACCATTTGGATGTGCGCTGATTGCCCAGCACTCACCGGTATCTTCCGCAGGGATCGCATAACCGTACTCGTCACGCAGCCTGCTTCCACCCCAAATTCTTTCTTTAAATACCGGTTCCAAAAAGATCGGCTGTCTTTCCTTTTGATTGCATGTCAGATTCATTCCATTTACCTCTATCACTTTCTGATACCAGAACGCAGAATCTTTCACGATCCGCTCCTGCGTTTCATAATCTACATACACGATGCCAAAACGCTCCGTGTAGCCCTTATCCCATTCAAAATTGTCGAGAAAGGTCCACAGGAAATATCCCCGGACATCTGCTCCCTCATCGCCTGCCTGCTGCAAAGCAGACAGATAACGATCCAGAAAATCCTGCCTGTTCGGATCGTGCACCCTTCCATCCACCGACACCACATCGTGACAGGACATGCCATTCTCTGTGATGTACAGCGGCAACTGGTAGCGCTCATACAAAAACTTCACGCCCCAATACAGACACTGCGGGGTAACCGGCCAGTTTGCCGCAGTCTTAGGACTACCGACCGGTCTGTTCACAAACTCCGGTTCTCCGTTTTCACCCGCCCGAACAGGATAGCCATTGTAAATATTCTGTCCCATAAAATCGAGCGGCTGAGAGATCAGTTGCATATCCTCCGGTGTGATCTTGGGCAGATAAGCCGCATATTTTTTCAGTCCTTCTTCCGGGTACTTTCCAAGAAATACAGGATCACTGAACCATGCCACATTCCACGTCCAGTTTTCGATCGGCTGATAGAAACCAAACAGCACCTTCTTTGCCGCCTCGATATCCTCCGGTTTATCCGATGCCGGATACGCCATGCCGCAGGTCGGTGCATACCCGACCTTGATCGGCTGCTTTGCGTGCTCGCGCAGGGCGATCACTGCCTTTCCGTGTGCCTTGAGTGCATTGTGCGCAATCTGAAATACTTCCCTCGGCGGCAGCTTGGCACCGGGTGCCTGTACGCCGGACAGGTGTCCCAGACCAACGAAGCACTGCGGCTCATTCAATGTAATAAAATACTCACAGATATCCGAAAAATTTTCCGCTACCACCTTCGCATACTCCGCAAACCAGTCACTGACCTGCTCATTCAGCCAGCCTCCCCGATCCTGCAATGCCTGCGGAAACTCCCAGTGATACATCGTGAGGTACGGTGTAATGCCGTTTTTCTTCATTTCCAGAATCATATCGCGGTACAGTGCAACAGCCTTTTCGTTGACTTTTCCGGTTCCCTCCGGCAAAATCCGCGACCAGCTTATCGAAAACCGATATGCCTTGATTCCCAACAGCCGCATCAGCCTGTAGTCCTCCGGGTAGCGGTGCATGTGATCGTCTGCCACCCTCGCATCACTGTGATCCGGAATATGTCCGTCCTGTATAAAACTGTCCCAAATACACTTGCCTGCGCCGTCCTGCGCATCCCTTCCTTCTATCTGGTAGGCACTGCTCGCCACTCCCCAGACAAAATCATCTCGAAACATTTATCCTCCCTCGCTTTCCGATATCTACCGGAAAAGTTTCTGTCTGTTTTATATGATAAATTTACTGATTGCATCATCCAGGGCACGTACATCACGGTTCAGATTATCCGCCTGCCTTACCAGCTCTGCAATCACCTCATTCTGGCTGCCCAGACTTGTCGTTACCTGCTGGGTGGATGCCGCCATCTCCTGCGCTACTGCCGAGATGTTCTGGATAGAATCCTGTACCTGATCCTTCTCATCAGAGATCTCCCCCATCCGCTCCACGGTAACGCGGATGCCCTGTGCCAGCGCGGAAACGCTCTGGTTGATCCGGTCAAAGACTTCCACTGTCTGCTGCAAAGCCTGTGCCTGTTTCACAATCATCTCTTCTGTTCTTCTGGCAGACTCTGTTGTCCTGTCTGTTGTGTTTCCGATGTCTGCCACAATGTCATGAATCCTGTCACCGGATTCCCTTGACTGATCTGCCAGCTTGCGTATCTCCTCTGCCACCACAGCAAAGCCTCTTCCTGCCTCGCCCGCTCTTGC
The DNA here is from genome assembly GCA_934385475.1 of uncultured Lachnospiraceae bacterium. GTDB lineage: Bacteria > Bacillota > Clostridia > Lachnospirales > Lachnospiraceae > UBA3282. The sequence continues at coordinate 4,978 of CAKRPS010000031.1, forward strand.
TGCCTCTATGGACGCATTCAATGACAGAAGATTCGTCTGTCCTGCAATGCTGTTGATCACCTCAACAAACTCTTTAATCTCCTTCGAGCTTCTCTGTACCTCTTTGATATTGCCAACCAGCTCTCTGGTCAGTTCTACGGTATGTGTACTCTCATCGCTCAGGCCATGGATGATCTGTTTTCCTTCCTCCACTGCTCCGATCGCCTGATCTGCCGCCTTACCCATACTGTTTGTCTGGCTGACCACGACTCCGATGTTGTCCGCAAAGGCAACCATCTTCTCACTGCCCGCTTCCGTCTCAAGTGCCTGATGCTGTACCCCCTGTGCCAGATCCTCCATCGTCTGTGAAGTACTGTCAATCGACCGGCTGATACCGCCCGCCTGCTCAGAAACATCCGTTGCCATCTGACTGGCCTTCGTCCCAAAGCTCTTCATATCATTCATCAGAGCCCGAATGCTGTCCAGCATGGAATTGAGGCTTGCCGTCAGCAGACCGAACTCGTCCTTACGCTTCGTTGCAAAGCTGCTCGTCAGATCTCCTCCTGCCACTTTGGAAAGGCCGGTGGTCACCTCTTTAACCGTCTTGGAGATCCCCATCGAAATCCTGCCGCCGCACAAAAGCGCTGCAGCCGTTGCCAGTATTACCATAACAACTGTAATTACACCGATTGATCTTGCCTGTTCCGTGAGGTTACTCTTCGGAATCAGCGCACAGAGCATGATTCCTGTCTTTTTCACCGGCATCGCTAAGTATACATAGCTCTTGCCATTAACCTGAACCGTTGCATTCGTGAGATCCTCCGATTGTCTGCTCTCCTCGAAAAAGCTCTGCCCTATAAAATAAGTAGCATCCTGCACCGGCTCCTGCTCTCCGTCCGCATTCTGGATGACTGCAACTTCTCTTCCATCTTTCGTCACAATCGCCTTCACACTGTTCTTTCCAAAGTCCATCTCACCAAGCATATCCTGCACGGTTTCCATCTTGATATCAAACACCAAAACGGAATCTACCCTGATCATCTTCTGATAAAATGCAAGCGCATAATCATCCGGTCCGGTAGTCAGACATTCATCAAGATAGGAATGATAGCCCAGCCACGCATTCTTGGCCTTGCTGTCGTTTACAAAGTACTGCCCTTCCGGGCTTGCATCGAAATCCTCCTTGGGATTCTCGGTCATCATTCCGCTCAGGGAAGTCAGATAAGTTCCCGCCTCAGGAATTACGCTGTAGCTGTTGATATAACTGCTCGTTCCGCGTGCATTGCCGAGCATCGTCTTTGCTTCGCGAAGCGCCTTCAGAGACTCTGTATCCTTGTTCTTGTACAGTCTCTCATAGTATTTTGAGACATCGTCGTTGGTGATTGCTTCGACCGCTTTGTTTGCTATCGTAGTACACATCAGTCCCAAATAGTTTCCTGTAGCGCGCACCGTAGATTCTGCCGACTTCTCATACTGTCCTATGACGCCTGAGCTCGCCGTCAGATAGGAGCCTGCTCCCAGGATCACCATCATAGCTACCGGTACCATAAAGGCCGCCAGAAGTGTCTGCATAATCGACCTTCTGCCGCCCTGTGTGGTTACCTTCTTTTCTCTTTTACTATTTTCTTTTTTACCCTTTTCTCTTTTACCTTTTACCCCAATTTTTGCCATACACAACCCTCCATCATTATCTGGAGCCGATCACCGATACCAGATAGAACGGTGCCACGTCCTCTTCCGTTGCCTGTATGATCTCAATATCTACCTGATGAACTTCATCCTTGAGTCCCTTGGCAATCGTCTCAATATAGAGGCAGTCACCCCAGTCTTCCTTAAAATTAGAGTCCAGAATCACACTCTTGTTCTCTTCTCCGTCAATCCACACTCTGCCCACTGGCGCAGGTCTGCGAATGGATTTCCTATATTGGATTGCAATCCCTGTCGCCGCAACATGGAACGTGATCCTGTCTCCTTTCTTGTCTGCGGTCCAACCGCGTTTAAACAGATCCGTGATCTGCTTCTGTTCACCCGGGTCTGCCACAAAACCTCCCAGTACAGGTTTACTGTTGCCAATCTGATAACGCACGGACTCTTCGAATCGGTTCGCAGTGATCGGTGCCGGAAGCTCCTTTGGAATATCCGCTTCCTCCCTCTCTATATCTGCGAACACCTCCTCCAGAAACGTCGTGATCACCTTCGCCACCAGCGCATGTCCCTCATCATCTGGATGCAGGTCATCCGGTGTGATCGTCCTTCTCTCGATTGCTCCGCTCTCGATTTCCGGCCAGATCGTCGCTTTCATGCTGACCATCGGAATCTGATAGTGCTCCGCCACCTGCAAATGCATCTCTTCCGCATTGCAGCCGTCGTCATAACGCACATTGTTCATCAACATAAGCGCAGGTCTTTTCTCAGACTTCAGGATTGTACGAACCAATCCCTCGTATGTCTCTCTGAAAAATTCCGTATTGTCATCATTGACAGCAAACTCTGTCAACACAAAATCCGGTTCATATTGCAGCAGATGTTCCTGTACCCGGCTGACGCCGTACTGGGAAGTCGTTCCTCCGATTCCCGCATTACGGTATATCACTTCCGCCATCGGGAATTTTGTTTTCCACCACAGATAAACCAGATATGCATAACAGGTTTCCGGAACGGAGGAGAGGCTCCCCTGTGTAATGGAGCCTCCTAAAAATCCAACGCATACCTTCTCGCCTGCAAGCGCTTTCTTCATGCAATTCCTGATTGCCTGCCAATTCCCCTTATTGATCAGACCTTTTTCAAAACAAATGCCGGTTTTCAGCATCGCGCTACCTCCTGTTCATTTCAGAATCGTATCTATGATTTCTCCCCTGAAAATTTATCTCTTAGCGGATACCAATCTCCGTGTCCTGTTCGGTCACAACGCTGTGCTCTTTGATATAAGCAACAATATCTTCAAACTGGGTAAACGCCAGCCCCACATAGCTGTCTGCGCAGCCATAATAGATTGCGATTCTTCCGCTCTCCGGATCATGGATTGTCGCACAAGGGAAGCAAACGTTCGGAACGAAGCCTCTCTCCTCGTACCACTCTTCGGGTGTCAGCAGGAAGTTTTCACATCTATATTTTACAATGGACGGGTTCTCCCAGTCAAGGATTGCTCCACCGATTGAATATACAAAACCGTTGCAGGTTCCGCTTACCCCGTGATAGAACAGAAGCCATCCTTCGCTTGTCTCGATCGGAGCAGCGCCGCCACCGATCTTAACGGACTCCCACCATTCGCTTCCTTTGCCCATCACGTGTCTGTGCCTGCCCCAGTACACCATATCCGGGCTCTCACTGATGAAGATGTCTCCGAACGGTGTGTGACCACTGTCGGACGGGCGGCTCAGCAGGCAGAAGTTTCCATGAATCTTACGCGGGAAAAGTACTGCATTTCTGTTGTAAGGAATGAAAGGATTCTCCAGTCTTGTGAAGGTCTTAAAATCCTGTGTCTTTGCCATACCGATCGAAGCACCGTAGAAATCCTGGCACCAGATGATATAATAAGTGTCCTCTACCTTAACCAGTCTCGGATCATACGCATACTTCGGCATAAACGGCTTGCCGTTTTCATCTACAAAAGGAATCTTATCCTTGTCAAACTCCCAATGGATTGCATCCTTACTGTGTCCCATATAAATATACGGTACACCGTTTGTCTGCTCTCCACGGAATACACCGATAAATTCATCTCCGTAAGGTATTACTGCACTGTTGAAAATTCTTGCAACTCCCTCTACCGGATTTCTGCCGATGATCGGGTTCTCTGTATATCTCCAGACAGGTGCTCCTGTCAGTCCTGCCGGCCTCTCCTGCCACGGTACATTTTTTACCGGCGGTGCAATCATTTTAATATCGCTCATTTTCGCTCTCCTTTATACTGTTCTATTTTCGTCTGTCCTTATTTCTAGCTTGCCAGAAACTCCAGATTCTTCTTGATCAGATCACATCTCTGTGCCACGCACTCTACGGAACGAAGCGGATCTGTCGGTGTATTGAACACATAGTCGATCAGCTTGTCAACTGTAGTGGTTGCAACATGCATTCTGGTATCGCTGGAAGCATAGTAGATAAATACCTTTCCTTCCTTTGTAGCGATCGCGCCGTTTGTAAATACAACGTTGGAAACGTCTCCCACTCTCTCTCCTGCTCTCGGTCCGATCAGCATTCCCGAAGGCTCTGCGATCACCTTGGAAGGATCGTTCAGGTCTGTTGCAAATGCGTAAATTACATAGCGCAGGCCTGCTGCTGTATTTCTTACACCATGGGCAATATGTATCCAGCCTTTCTCTGTCTTGATCGGAACTGCACCGGCACCGTTCTTTGCCTCAGTGATAGTGTGGTATTTACGCAGACTGGTCATCTTCTCTTCATCGATCACAGCATGCTCAATATCGTCACACAGACCAAATCCGATTCCACCGCCTGATCCTGTCTCGATAAAGTCATCCATCGGTCTTGTATAGAACGCATATTTGCCATTCACAAACTCCGGATGAAGCACTACATTTCTCTGCTGAGGAGATCTGAGTGTCACAAGATTATCCAGACGCTCCCATGTCTTGAGATCTTTGGTTCTTACAATACCGGCTGCCGCTACCGCTGCAGAAAGATCATTTACGGAATGATCCTTGCTCTCAGAACAGAATACGCCATAAATATAACCATCCTCATGCTTTGTGAGACGCATGTCATATACATTTGTCTCCTCCGGACAGGTATCCGGAAGAAGGATCGGATAATCCCAGAAACGGAATCCGTCCACACCGTTATCGCTCTCTGCCACACCAAAGAAAGACTTTCTGTCATCTCCCTCGATACGGGCTACCAGATAATATTTTCCGTTCAGTTCGATCGCTCCGGAATTCATCACCGCATTTACGCCAAGTCTCTTCATAAAGAAGGGATTTGTCTCAGGGTTTAAGTCATACTGCCAGGTAAGCGGAATATGCTCTCTGGTCAATACCGGATATACATATCTGTCATAAATTCCGTTATAAAAATTCTCATCAATCGTGTTTTTGCGCATGATCAGCGCTTCATATTTCTTGAGTTCTTCCTCATACTTCGGATTCAACATCCCTCTCTCCTCCATTTTCATATTTTTTATAAACAATCCTTATATTTATGTATCTATTTTGCTATAATCTCTTCATAACCTCCATGCACATTCTGCCGTTATGATAAGGACATTTCCAAGGCTCCACGATCGGTCTGTCCGGATACGGTTTTCCATTCTCATCCACTTCCCAGTACCACTCGGAACCGGATCTCTTGTCGATCACATAATCCTTGATAAACTGCCACTCGGCCTCTGCTGCCTCGAGATATTCCTTCTTGGAAGGATCTTTCTGGTAACCATTCAAAAAGCCAATGACCGTCTCTGCCTGTACCCACCAGATACGGTGTGTATTGACTACGCCCTTCTCGCACTCGTTGGCAAGAGAATGTCCGTTGAAAGCAACCTTGTAGATCTGAGCCGTCAGATCCCTGGTGATAGGAGAAAGCAGTTCTTCCATCTTCGGATCTCCGAGAACTTCCACACCACGGTCGATCAGCCATGCCGTCTCAATGTCGTGTCCATATGAATGAAGGTCAAGAATCGACTTCATATTTTTGTCAAAGAACACTTCCTGACGGTGAAGTTCCGGATTGTAAACCTTATGTGCAAAGGTTTCCATGATCCAGTGTAGTCTCTCACCTACCTCCGGCAGCTTTGCTACGCGGTACAATTCTGTATATGCTTCAAAGACATGGAGCAGCGTGTTCATTGTCTTCTCCGCAATTACTCCGTTTTCGGACAGTTTGTCATTTTCAATTTCATAAAATTCCTTGTCAAAGGCTTCTTTATAGCCAATCTCATCCGTACATTTTTCTTCAATGATATGGAAAAGTTCTTTTGCCATATCCAGTGCTTCCTCTTTACCGGATGCCTCATAATAAGAGGAAAGGGCATAAATTGCAAATGCCTGGTTATAAGTATGCTTTGTCGTGTCTTCCGGCTTGCCATCATACCGAATCGACCAGAAGATTCCTCCATTTTCCTTATCCATGCAATACTGTTTCATAAAGGCAAAGCCATGATCTGCCTCCTTCAGAAGACTTGGATCTTTCAGCATGGTGTAGGCGTTTGAAAAGAACCAGAGGATTCTGCTGTTCAATATACAGCCCTTCACCGCTTTTTTGTCAACTTTCAGATCATAGCCTACCCAGCCGTAATAGCCGCCGTTCTCATCATCCCTCAGTTTTTTCCAAAAAGGAATGATGCAGTCCGTTAAGTGATTTCTAATCTCTTCTAGCATCATTTTCTGTTTCCTCACATTGTCTCTTGTTATTTGTTTTCCTTAACCCTTTACAGAGCCGGATGTAATACCATTATAAATCTGTTTCTGGCAAGTAATAAATACAATCAGCGCTGGTAATAAAGAAATAATAACGCCGGCACAAATCAAATTGTATTTACTTCCTAAAGGTCCTACGAATGTATACAATGCAGTTGCCATGGTCGGCAGTTTTTTCTTATCCTGCAGGTACAGATTCGCACAGTAGTATTCATTATAAGTAGCAACACCTTTTAAGATACAGGCTGTTACAATCGCCGGTCTTAAAAGTGGTAACAGAATCTTGTAGTAAATCTTAAAATAGGAGGCTCCGTCAATGATCGCGGATTCATCCAGGGATACACTGATGTTTTCAAAGAACTGGATATAAATATATATCGAGATAACATCCGTACCACACATCATAATGATATAGCCAACCAGGGAATTAATAAAGCCTAAATTCCACATCAATTTATATACAGCAATCTGCATTGCAATACCCGGAAGTAAGGTTGCAAATAAGAACAGATTTCTAATTAATCCATTCCCGGGGAATTTGAACCGATTCAGGATATAAGCAAGCTGTGTACCAATCAGTACAGAAATAGTCAACACGCTGACCAGGATAATAACGGAGTTGATAAACGCCCTTCCCATGTTTGCCTTCTGGGATGCCTGTACGAAATTGTCAAAGTATAGCCAGCTTTCCGGTAATGTCATAACATTGGTGCTCTGATATTCTGCATCTGGTTTAAATGCAGTAATTACGCAGGAAATCAATGGAATTACTGCTACGAATGAGAAAAATACCAGAGAGAAATATTTCAAAAATACAACGAGAAATTTTCTAATTTTCTGTAATACTGTCATTTATTTTCCCGCCTTTCTTGCTGCTATTTTTGTCAGCTTCTTTTCACGTTTCTTTGCTGCATTAACATCCTCATCTTCTCCGCTTCTGAATACATACTTGAAGAATACCTTCTGTAAGATAGTTGCGGCAAAGATAATCAATAACAGAATAACAGCCATGGCAGATGCCAGACCTACCTTCTGCTGTGTATGAGCGATTTCATTCATAACGACGAAATAAGTACCTGTACCGTTGGCACCATCCGTGATAACGTATGGTGGCTCGAAGGCACTTAAGGAACCGGTAATGGAAAGAATAATATTTAAAGTAATAATTGTCTTGATGCTTGGTAAGATGATGTATCTAAACTGTTGTAACCGGTTCGCTCCATCCAGCATCGCCGCTTCATATAATTCTGAATCTACAGACATAATCGCACCGATGAACAGTACCATGTTCTGTCCGAAGTACCTCCATATAGAGGTTGCAACAAGAGATATATTGTTAATCCGCTGGTCTTTTAACCAGTATGGAAGATTATCCAACTGAAATCCACACCATTGAAGAACCGTATCAAATACGAATCCTCTGGTATAGAAGAATTTGAAAATAAATCCAATAGCAATACCGTTAATTAAGTACGGAAAAAACATAAACCCCTTAAAAATATTTCCGCCTTTTATTTTAAAACTTAATACTGTAGCTAAATACAGCGCAATAGCAAGCTGTACCACACTACCACCCATATAATATAAACTCAGTTTTAATGCACCGAAACAGTCTTTTCTGGTAAATACCTTTGCGTAGTTTTTCCAACCGACAAACTTTCTGGCACCAATATATTTCATATTATAGAAGCTGTAGCTGACCATCTCGCCAAAAGGAAGATAAGTAAATGTAAACAACAGTACTAATGGAATAAACATGAATACTATGATAATAATTAACCGCTGTCCTTTTCTGCTTCTCGCCCACTGCAGAAAGCCCTTTTTCTGTTCTGCCATATGCAAACCTCCTGATAATTTGAGCCAAGGAGAGAGCTCCCCTTGGCTCAAATGTCACCAATAATTACTTACTATGTTTGATTGGTTTTACAACCTGTTTGAATTAGTATAATACTTCTATTCCTAATTCTTCCTGAGCTGCGTTCCATTTTGCAGTCCAGTCTGCCATGATATCATCGAAGGTCTCAGAACCTGTAGCTGCTGCTTCAACAATTCTCTGAACCTTGTCATTACCACCAGCGTTGATAGAAAGTTCGGATTCAGCGTTCATGTCATTTAACAATGTCTCTTCACCTGCTAAAGCCGGCTTGTCAGATAATACTGTACATCCGTCAAATGCAGCGTACATATCCGGATTCTCTCCGCCTTTAACTACTGTGTAACCGCCTTCATTGTAGCACCATCCGGATTCTTCTGTCATCCATTTGATGAATACCATAGAAGCTGTCTTGTTCTCATCAGAAGAGTTAATATTGATAGCATAGTTGTAGTCACCACCTGCGAGTGCGTACTGTGTTCCGCCTACAGAGATAGGGAATGGCATATAACCAACATTTTCAGGTGTATCGCCGGCTTCCTGCATCTGAGCGTATGCCCAGGAACCAAGAACCATAGTTCCGATTTCACCTCTGTTTAACATACCTTTACAGCCTTCCCAATCAGTTGTTGTGTAGTCGTCTTCGATTAATCCATTAGCAACTGCATCATAGAGAATTCTGTATAAGTTGTAAGCACCTGTGTCGTCGCCCGGGTCAGCGAAAGGCTCTGCTGTGTGAACTAATTTCTGGTTCATGTATGTGTCATCACCATTAGATACACATCCAACATAAGCATCCCATGCACCCATTGTCCATCCTGCTGCATAGTTTGTATACAGAGGAATCGCATCTGTGTTGTCTTTGATTAACTGCAAGTCCTCCAGGAACTCAGTAGGAGTGGTAGGAAGGTCTGTAATACCAGCTTCTTCAAATACAGCCTTGTTGTACAGAACACCCTGCGCGTTAGCCATGTAAGGAACACCATAGCTGATGCCATCGTATGCCCACTGGTCAGCAAAGTTGATTGCTGTAGAAAGGTTGTCTAATGTATCCATCGGTACAAAGTAGCTGGATAAGTCAGACTTGTCTACTGCAGGGATGAACATGATGTCGCCCCAGTCACCTGTAGAAAGACGAAGTAAAGCATCTTCTGCGTAATCTGTAACACCTTCCGTCTCAACTGTGATGTTAGGGAATTTCTTGTTGAACTCAGCAATCATAGCTGCCATTGTTCCATCTTCTTCACGGTCTGTTTTGTGGTGAATGAATTTGATGGTTGCTGTTAAATCTGTGTAATCATCCAGATTTAAAGTTGTGTAGCTAAGCTCGCCTGTTGTTGCCGCTGTGTCATCTGCAGCTGCCTCATCTGCAGCTTCCTCTGCTGTGTCGTCAGCAGTTTCTTCTGTTGTTTCTTCAGCAGCCGCATCTTCTGTTGTTTCTGTAGCCGTACTGTCAGAAGAACCACATCCTACTAAAGAGAACGCCATAGTAGCTGCCAAGCTGAGTGCTAATACTTTTCTCAGTTTCATAATAAATACCCTCCTTTATTTACCTTTCTCAGTTAACGTCTTGTTATTTGTTAACTTTAATTTAAGTATACAGTACTTTGTTTTTTAATCATCAATCATTCTTGTTATTAGTCTCTTATTATTGCTATTTTGTCCATTTTCAATATTATTGCCAAGTTTTGGCATGTATTTTTGTCTATTATGTCTTTCACTTTATATCTCTGTGCGCCAAAAAAGGTTAATAATAAGTAATTTTTAGTCTTTATTTTAGCTTATTATTTTATGTCAACTTGTTTTTTACATAAATTTTCTGTATACTCTAATTAAGTTAATTTATTTTCATGGTTTACAAAAGGAGATTTTCCATGGAATTTCAAGAACTTCTTAAAAGCAAAATACAGTTTCCGGATTCCAGACGCTTCCGCAGTCTGTTCCATCAGCATCTCCTGCGTTATTTTCCCGTGCCGGAAAACACTTCGGAGAATCTGATCTTTTCCTATGCCGACGGTGACATCACCCTGCCCTCTCCGGTACAGCTTTCCTTTCAGGAGCTTCCCGGCTACCTGTTTGTATATCTGTACAACGCCTATCTGACATTGGAACATCATGGCACCATTCTCACCGGCAAAGCCGGGCAGGCACTTATCCTTCCGGCGAAAGAAGCGTGGAAGATCACCATCCCCGCCCCCCACACCCATCTGTACCTGTGCCTGCTGGATGGCGGCTGCACCCGCTTTCTTGCCGAGACGCTGTGTTCTCCCGAGATACAATTTATCACTGTTCCGGCTTCCTCCTGCATCCCGGATTGTATCTCCTACCTTTTGCAGCATCCGGTCACCGGGCAACTCGACACCCGCATTTTATTTTCCAAGAAATGCACCGACATCCTGACGGATCTGTATATCGCCCGTGATTGTGCCACACCGAAGTCGAGTCAGCTTCCTTCTTATATCAAAGAAACGAAAGCTCTGTTTGATGAACACTATCAGGAAAACTATACCTTAGACCAGCTGGAAATGATGTTTAATAAGAGCAAATACTCGATCTGCAGGGAGTTCACCCTCTATCTGGGGACTTCTCCCTTACAGTATCTGAACCATAGACGGATCGAGGAAGCCAAGAAGCTTCTTCTCTCTACCGATATGCCTGTCCACGAGGTTGGTTCCCGGGTAGGCATCGAGAATACAAATCATTTTATCAATCTTTTCAAAAAAAATACAGGAGCCACCCCGTTTGCCTTCAAACAGGCGGCTCCCGTCGCTATCTGCGAGCTACACTATTCTTGTACACCAGACGGCCGTCCACAATGAACATCCCCGGCTGAAAGCCCGGATCTTCAATTTTCTTTATAATATTACGGACGGTTCTGCGTGCCATCTCCACCATATTCACTTCATAGCTGGTGATCTCGACATCACAGATTCCCGGATAGATATAATTATCAAACCCAACCACTGAAACATCCTCCGGAACACGGTATCCGACAGCTTTCAGTTTATTGATCAGATGGCCAGCCGTCAGATCGCAGTTACACACAAATGCAGTCGGCATCTGCTGTGGTATTTCAAGCTTGGTATCTACATCAATCTGGGAACCGTTTGTAACATCACGATCCGGGATCACCCACTCCGTTTTTATCTCCTGTCCGTGCTCCATAAGTGATTTCTGATATCCCAGATACCGGTCCGTGATGCTGGTCGTTGCAAGCGGTGTTCCTACAAATGCAATGTCACGGTGTCCCATATCAAACAGATAGTTGGTCAGTGCATAGGTCCCATAGATACTGTTTGAGATAACCGTGTCACGCTGTTTCGTATGGTCATAATAATCCATATAAATAACTGGCACCTCTGCCTCTTCTTCGACGTAATCCAGATAAGCCGTTTCCATGGCACCGATAACTACTACCCCATCTACCTTCTTCTCTTCCAGGATCATAGGCAGCTTCCATTCTTCAACAGCTCTGCTGTCCACCACCTCCAAAATAACAATACTTCCCAACGAAGCAGCTTTCTTGGTAATCTCCTGATACATCTGCCAGTAAAAGGAGGAATATTTTCCCATGTAGCACTCCTGTACCAGCACTCCGATATTATAGCTTCTGCTCCCCTGTATTCTCCGGGCTGCCGAAGGAGGTGTATAGCCCATCTCATCCGCCAGCTCCTTGATGCGCGCACGCATCTCCTCGCTCACGCCCTTCTGATCTGACAGTGCCTTCGATACCGTGACGGCACTCACTCCAACCTTTTCCGCTATATCCGATAATCTTACTAATTTTGCCATATCTTTATTCCTTTACATTCTTCCACGAAGTATTTCCTAAGTCTATTGCTGTCAGGTGGATCAGCCTTCCCTGAAAATCGCCCCATGGATTCTGTACCAGAATTCCCGCACGCATCAGAAGGTCTCCGCCAAACACTTCTCCGGTCTCTTCCACCTTGTACCGCATATCCGGGTTAAGTCCCTTCAGGCAAATTCTTCTGCTATGGCAGTTAGGTCTGTTCAGTACCTGTATAAAGGTTACCAGCGCCTCCTTCTGATCCTTGGATACCACCATATAGCAATCATACAGATGGTTCTCACGGCAGGACGCGATCCGGTAGTAATCTCCCTCACGGACCAGATCATTATACTTGTGGTACATTGCTGTCTGCTGCGGGATCTGCTCCTGTTCCTCTTTCGCAATCTTCGTGATATCCAGCTCGTATCCAAAGGTACCTGCCAGAGCCACATATCCTCTTGTCTCAAAAGGTGTCACCCTGCCGACCGCATGGTTCGGGCAATCCGATACATGTGCTCCCATCGTGGAAAGCGGATAGACCAGTGCTGTTCCCTCCTGGATGCTGAGTCTCTCGATCGCATCCGTGTCATCCGAGCACCAGATCTGCGGGCTGTAATAGAGCATACCGGGGTCGAATCTCGCACCTCCGCCGGAACAGTTCTCCAGCAAAAGATCCGGGAACTCCGCAAGCATTCTCTCCTGGAGCTCATACACGCCAAGCACATACCGGTGATAAAGCTCTCCCTGTCTGTCGCCCGGCAGCTCCATACTTCCCATGTCAGCAAGCTGACGGTTCATATCCCATTTCACATATTCGATATTTGCGCTGTGCAGGATCTTGGAAATACATTCATAGACATAGTCCCGTATCTCCTTACGGCTCAGATCCAGCACATACTGATTTCTGCAAAGACTCGCTGTTCTTCCCGGCACGGCGATCGCCCAGTCCGGATGCTTCCTGTAAAGCTCGGAATCCGGCGAGATCATCTCCGGTTCCATCCAGATACCGAATTTCATTCCAAGAGCATTCACTCCGTCTGCCAGTTTCTTCAAACCGCCGGGCAGCTTCTGTTCGTTGACCTGCCAATCTCCCAGACTGGTATTGTCATCGTTACGGTGTCCGAACCAGCCATCGTCCATTACCAGCATTTCAATTCCAAGCTGCGAAGCCCTCTTTGCAATGTCCAGAAGCTTCTCCGTGTTGAAATCAAAATAGGTAGCTTCCCAGTTGTTGATCAGAATCGGTCTCTTCTTATTCTTATATGGGCTGCGGATCAGATGATTCCTGTACAGATCATGCAGATTCCTGGTCATCTGTCCCATTCCCTCACCGGAATATGTCAGCACAACCTCAGGAGCCGTGAAGCTTTCCCCTTCTTCCAGCTTCCATGCAAAGTTATCCGGGTGGATACCCATTACCGCACGGATCGTATCAAACTGTGTCTTCTCGACCTGTGCCAGGAAGTTGCCAGAATAGATAAAGTGCATTCCATAGACATCTCCGTGATCCTGATCGGCATTTCTGTTCTTCCAGGCGATAAACGGATGCTCCTGATGAGAAGATTCTCCGCGCACAGAGCAGACTCCCTGTTTGCCATATCCGATCTGCCGATATTCGATCTGTCTCTCCCTCGCCCATGAACCATGCAATGTGACCATCTCAAAGTCATTGTCATCCATATCCACACAGGCTGAGAATACCTTTGTCAGCCATACCGGCTCCTTGGCATGGTTTGTCACGATAACACTTCTGGCAATCACATCTTCCTTCTCAAATACGGAATACAGAAGATCGATCCCCAGATGCAGAACCGGGTCCTCACAGTGAATTATCAAAGCAGCCTCCGCCCCATCCGGTGCGAACGTTGCAGGAAGCCCCTGCAGTTCCGGTTTCTCGGAAAGGATCTCATGGGAGACATACTGCGGTGTCACCGCCACATGTCCGCCCTGTGTTCTGACTGCGATGCAGCTTTCTCTGAAGTCACCGACTCCATTTCCAGGATATTCCATCGGAAAGCAATCAAGAAAAGACACCCTGTCTCTGTCATTCTCTGACGGGACAAAAGGTGCCTCCTTGGTACGGAGCAGGTACATCGCATCCTGTGCCTTTACTTTTCTGCCATAATAGGCATGACCAAGAAAGCCCTCTTTGTCTACCACACCCATAATGTAGCTGCTATGTACCGTGTCCATTTGAAATTGTTTTAAGTTCTCGTTATATACTATACTCATGGTAACCACCCCACCGTTTTTATCGTGAGTATAGTATAGCATAACTTAATTTAATTTGCCTAGCTGTTAATTTAGGTTTTTTTAAGTTTTCTTTCAAGTACCTTACACTTACTTAACTTCCTGCTTTTGAAGCTTAACACTGCCTGCACAGACGCATTTTCCGGATTTCCGGTCAAACAGAAGAATGTCCGTTCCTTCTATATTGAAGTTCTTCTTATCGCCGATCTGATACAGAGTGCTTCCGAAGGATACGCCCGTCAGAAGGAAATTGCCGACTGCGATCTTGATCGTGGATTCCATACCGGTAGGCATGGCACCGAAGATCACACCGCTCACGTTTCCCTCCGGCTGGATCTTGATACACTCCGGACGGATACCGATCACGAAATCCTCATTGGTGATCACCGGCTCTTCCTGAAGACTGAAATCATTTTCTTCCACCTTGCTGATATGGTATTTGAACACCTCGTCCTTGTTGCCCTTCTCCACTGCCTTCTTATCTGCACGGATTGCCTCAAGCTGTGCCTGCGCACGTCTCTCTTCCTCATCTCTGCCCGCAAACCATTGCTGGATATTCAGCTTTTCATTCGGAGTAAACACTGCCCGATAGCCATCCAGTACTGAAAGTTCAAACTGTCCTTCCTTGTTCTGTGTGCCCTTCGCCTCCACAAAGTTGATCGAAGGATTTCCCACAAAGTCTGCCACGAACAGGTTCTTCGGTCTGTTGTATACCGTCAGCGGTGCGTCATACTGCTGCAGAACACCGTTATTGATCAGGCAGATCTTGGTTGCCAGTGTCATAGCCTCCATCTGGTCATGTGTTACATAGACAAAGGTACTGCCGGTCTCCAGGTGCAGTCTCTGCAGCTCGTAGCGCATCTCCAGTCTGAGCTTTGCATCCAGGTTTGACAGCGGCTCATCCATAAAAAGAACCTGCGGCTCCGGGGCCAATGTTCTGGCAATTGCCACTCTCTGCTGCTGACCACCGGAAAGCTCTGCCGGATAACGATCCATGAACATTCCGATCTTTACAATGCGGGATACTCTTCTGACAGACAGATCGACCTCTTCCTTGGTCAGTTTCCGGACACTGGTCACAGGTTTTCCAGCCTCGGTGACTGCAAAGTCCTTGTCAAGCTTCTGTCCCTTTGCCTCGTAGGACTTCTTAATGGATTCCAGTTCCTTTTCCAGGCTCTGTCTCTTGTCATCGGCGGCCTTCGTGATATCTGCCGCCTCATGAATTCGAAATCCAAAGAATTCCTTTGCAGTATACATCGACATGGTAAAGGCATCTATCATTTTCAGATATACCTTATTCGTCTCCAGCTTGCCGTTTTTATCCTTACATTCCTCGACGATCTTCTTAATCTCTTTCGGGCTTTTCAAAGCCTCGATCATTGTCGCATATTTCTTCGCCGTAAAATCATAGGTCGGCATTTCCTCTTTAATGTTGCTCAGACCAAAGGAAATATTCTGATAAACTGTCATGTTCGGCCACAGTGCATAGTTCTGGAACAGGAAGCCTACCTTTCTTTTGTTGGCAGGAATATTGATTCCCGCCTCACTGTCATACACAACCCGGTCACCGATCTTAATCTGTCCGCTTGTCGGTGTCTCCAGTCCTGCAATCATACGCAGTGTGGTTGTTTTACCACAGCCGGACGGTCCCAGCAGTGTGATAAACGCGTTATCTTCTATATCGAGATCCAGATGGTCTACTCCAAAAAACTTTCCCCATCTCTTCGTAACATTGGTCAATGTAATTTTTGGCATGGTTTAATTTCCTCCTATTCCCTCATCCAGGCTCGCACCTGTAATCTTATTTACCAGTGTGTTAAATACCAGGATCAAAACAATCAAGATCAGGTTGATCGCACTGGAGAACGCATACAATCCCATCTCATCAAAATAATCAAGCGTCGTTGATAAGATAAATCCCTGTGTACAGAGCAAAAGGAACAGGGACAGCTCTCGCAGGCATGTCATAAACGGTAACAAAAATCCGCTGATGATCGAAGATTTCTGGATCGGCACAATAATGCGGAACATCCGCTTTGTCCACGGAAGATCCTGAATGATGGCCGCCTCCTCGATCTCTCCCGAAAGCTGAAGCATGGAATTGAGTGCGCTTCGGCTTGCAAACGGGATGTACTTCACCGTACCCGCAATGATCAACAATGCGTAGGTGTTAAACAGGTTGATCCTCTCATTGGAAAACAGGATAAAGAACGCTGCGCCAACTGCCAGGGACGGCATCAGGTAAGGCAGGAATGCCATGTTGTTTACATAATTCGCCCACTTGCTTCTGCGGTTCTTGGATACCGCATATCCGATCAGGGTTCCGATCGTACCGGCAAGGAGTGCACAGCAAACCGCTACCAGCATGGTTCCTCCCAGAGCTTTCCAGATCATATTGTTGAAAAGGATTCCCTGCTGTCCATACAGTGCACCGTCGCTGTTTCCTCTGGTGATCCACCACTTGGTCGTCAGGTTGTTCAGATCGCCGGTATACAGGAAGCTGTAATCTCCGGGATTTGGAAGGAAGGTCTCTATCGCAAAGGATACGATCGGGAAAATACTGGTAAAGAAGGTTACAACGATCAGGATCACACCGATCACATACTTTCCTGCTTTTCCCAGATTGATCTTAGAGATCTGCCCGGATTTTCCGGTCACGGTCGTATAACTCTTCCGGCTCTTAAGTCCCATCTGGTTGATTCCCAGAATCAGGATACCGAAGATCATCATGATGATCGCCAGAATACTGGCCTCGCCGGTATACTTCGAGTTCATCGATACGTACTTGGTGGAAAGGGTGGTAAGTCCCAGATAATGAGGAACCGGATAACTTCCCATCGCACTTCCGAACACCAGCAGAATCGTGGAAAGGATCGCCGGTTTTACCATCGGAAGGGTAACCCTTGTCATAATCCTCCACTTCGGGGTGTCCAGAATCGTCGCCGCCTCTTCCAGATTGGCATCCATATTGCGGAAGATTCCACCGATCATGATATACGCAAACGGTGCATAATGAAGTCCGAGTACCACCGCACAGGGCAGAAGTCCCTGACACCACCATTTCGGCATCACAATTCCGAACAGGGAAGCCAGAAGGCCGTTCGAGGTACCTGTCACCGCGTTGCTGTTAAACATGTTCTGCCATACAACTGCCAGTGTCCACTGCGGCATGATGTACGGGAAAATAAAAATCGAACTCAGATACTTTTTAAATTTCAAATTTGTTCTTGTGATCAGAAAAGCAAACAGGCCACCAAACAAAATAGAAATCAGACAGGTAAACACCGCCAACAGAACCGTATTCCAGATCGGTATCCACAGATTGGTCTTCGCCAGCTTACTGGTGAACAGATCCGTATAGTTTACAAGAGAATATCCGCTTGCCTTTCCGGACAAATGCTGATCGATCGTACCCGGATGGATTTTCAGGGTATCCTGCACAATTGCCACAATCGGTGCAATCGTTGTAAAAGTCAGCACAATTCCGAACAGGAGAAGAATGATATTCTGTGGTTTCATAAAATAAGTCTTTATTTTATTTTTAAATATTGCAAATGAATTGCGTTTTGCCATCTCTCCCATAAGATCTCCTTAAAACACTTCAAAGGCGTTTGACCGCCTTTGAAGCAACTATTGATTTTATTCTTCTGCTGCGCCTTCGCTGTATTTTGTCAGAAGCTCGATCCAGCTTCCTACGGTGAAGGAAACCGATGCACAATACTCAGGGTCTTCCAGAACAAGCTCACCGTCATTAGTCCACCAATCGTAGCCTCGGTCATTCTTACACTCATACACAACATTGCCGGATTCATCACAACCGCCCTTGCTGTGTCCATAGGTAGCCTCGATTGCCGAAGCAACGTCCGGGTTAGAAGAATATCCACCCATGTCCTTGCCCCATGCACTGAAGCCGTCCTCCGTGCAGGTCATATAAGCGATAAATGCACATGCTGTCCACGGAAGCGGAGAATTCTCTGTCACGAAAAGGTAATGGCAGTAACCGTAACCACCGATACCCTTATAGCCATCCTGATAAGCGGCAACCTTCACATTGTTAACCGATACGGTTGCAGACTCTTCTACGGAACGAAGCTTGGAGTATACCAGCAGGCCTGCCTGATCGGTTGCGGAATCTGTAACCAGTGTGTTGCAGATCGGGCCATCATCTGTCTGTGCATTGTAGCTCTCTACCCACAGCTTGATCCATGCAAGGGCATATTTACCATCTGCGCCAAGTCCAAGGTCTGCTGCCTCAGATTCCATCTCATTGATGGTCGGCTGGAAGTATGCCTGGCTGTCTGCATCAAGTGCTTCATAAGCTTCCCTGAGCCATGCTGCATATTTGTCTTCTGTCAGCATATAGAGGAAGTTCTTTCCTACAATCTCGGAATCAATATCCATAAACAACGTATGTACATCCGGTCCTACGAAATCCCAGCAGTTCTTGTATTCCTTAGAACCTGTGCAGTTGTACTCAAACACCTTGTTCAATGTCTGCAACGGAAGATATCCTTCGTATGCGTCCGGTGTTATGCCGTTCGCCTCTGCCCACTCCTTCGGAACAAAGGTATCCAGAATACCGGTCTGCACCATCTTGGATTCGATCTGATTACCATCCTGGATCAAGGTCATGGCAAAGGTTCCTGTGTCCTTCAGGGAATCTGCCGTAAGCTGCTCAAAAATCTTATTGTTCTTAGGCTGCTGCCACTCAAATTCCATCGTATAAGAAGGATCGATCGACTGTAAATATTCGATGAAAAGCGGAAGTGCAGATTTACCACGGCTGGAGTTTCCTACGCCGTAGAAGGTCTGTCCGTTGGACTCCTCGATCGCCTTTGCTGCCAGCTCTTCCAGAGTCATCCCCTCTGCTTCTTTGATGATCTTCTGTGTTGCTGTCAGATTCGCATCGTCCACCTCTGCGGGAGCTTCCTGCGCCTCATCACTGCTGCTATCCTCAGTTTTCGCCTCAGTCGCTGTCTCCGTTGCCGCATCGTTTGATGTTGTAGATGCCGCATCATTGCCGGATCCACATCCTGCCAAAGCGGAAACTACCATACAGCTTGCCAATAAAACCGATACAATTTTCTTTTTCACTTTTTTACCCTCCTGTTTGTTTTTTGTGAACCCTGTATTTGTTTCACCTTGTAAATAGAATTATAGAAGAATAATTGCACAGGATAAATGGGGTAAAACTGTAATTACCTTTACATTTCTGCAATATTTGCACAAGGCTTTTTATTTTTCATTGTTCATAATATACAAAATCCACAACGAATTATCATTCGTTGTGGATTCTATCCTGATATTCCGACGGATTTACGCCGGTTATTCTTTTGAATATGGTTGAAAAATATGTCGTATCCCGGTAGCCAACCATCTCTGCCACCTCGTAGACCTTGTGGCGGCAGTTCGTCAGCAGCTTCATGGCTGACTGGATACGGTACCTTGTCAGATACGCATTCACCGTATAATCTGTTTCCTTCTTGAAAAGATGACTGATGTGGCTCTCACTCACACCCAATGCCCCGGCAATCTCGCATACTCCAAGCTCCGGATTGCTATAGTGTTCACTGATATAATTCAGGGCCTCCATCACATATTTGCTCTTATCCCCGCGCTCAAGCTGCGCATGCGGCAGAATTTCCTGTTCGTAGTCCTGACGCTCCTTCTCCTGCTTCGTATGTACCCGGTTTGTGATCCCGGAGATCACCTGCTCCAATTCCCCATCCTCAAAGGGTTTCAGGATATAATCGGTTGCCGCCAGCTTTATCGCCTTCTGCGCATAGGAGAAATCACTGTAGGCCGTCAGGAAGATCACAAATGCTTCGCTTCCCTCTTTCCGGAGCTGTGTCACCATTTCCAGCCCGTCCATCTCCGGCATGTGGATATCGCATACAATGATATCCGGTTTATATTTTCGGGCAGCCTCCAGTCCCTCCAGACCATCCGCCGCCTCTGCAACCACCATGCAGCCGAGCGCATTCCAGTCCGTCTCCATCACAATGCCGCTCCGCACACGCATCTCATCGTCCACCACCAGTACTTTAAGCATTTTCTTCCCCCCTGACAATCGGCAGAATAAGGGTGACTCTGGTTCCCCCCGTCTCCTCATTTCTTGCCTGCATTCCGTATCCTTCTCCGTAATAAAGCCGTATGATCGTATCTACGTTGTAAAACCCGATATGTCCTTTCAGCTTCTCCCTGTCTCTGCTGTTGAGAAGCTTTATCATCTCTTCGTCCATACCACAGCCATCATCGACCACCTCGATCCACAGCTTTGCATCCCGCTCAAACACATTTACAAAGACCTGTCCTTCCTGCCGTTCCTTCAGACCATGGATAATGGCATTTTCCACGATTGGCTGGACGATCAGCTTCGGGACAATACAGTCCTCCAGTTCCATCGGCAGCTCCATATCAAAATTAAAGCTGTCTGCAAACCGCAGCTGCTGGATTTCCACATAATATTCTACCAGCTTCATTTCCTGCGCCATAGTGGCAAACTTGTTGTCCGATATACTCATCCGCAGAATTTTCGCCAGACTCGAGGACATCGTCGCAAGCTCCGGCACATGATTGGCCTTTGCCACCCACTTCATCGTATCTAACGTATTATAGAGGAAATGCGGGTTGAGCTGTGCATGCATCATCGCGATATTGCTGTCGTTAATTTCCTGTTGCTGCCGCACCTGCATTTTCATGTACCGTTTCAGTTCTCCCGTCATCCGGTCAAAATTACGGGAAAGCTGCCCAAGTTCATCCTTCCGCATTGTATCCACTCTCGCATCCAGATCGCCGCTCTCCACGCACTGCATCGTTCTGGTCAGCCGGTCGATCGGTGCCGTCAGATAGCTGCTCATCACTGATGCCATAATCAGACACAGTGCTGTGCTCAGAAGCGCCAGAAATACAATCGTTGCAAACATGGCCTGCATAACATCATCCGTAAAGACCACATCTTTTCCCATCACCAGAAACAGACCGCTGTCTCCAATTTCCCTGATAAAGAAACTCATTCCATCCGTGCTCTTCCACAGATTTCCATCGCTCATACGCCTTGCCCGAAGCGTCTGGGCCAGCGACTTTTCCTTCGCCGCCCTGGTGCTGTAGATTTCTTCCCAGAAATTATCAAGCAGTGCAATTCCATTCTGTGCATCATAGCTTCCCGACAGAATCTTGTCAAAACCTTCCTCCGTGACCACCGCCACCAGAAAGCCCCTGCACTCCTCATTCACCCAGATAGACCTTGCCATCTGCATCGAGATCTCGTCCGCGTTCCACTCCTGAAAAGACTTGCGGATCACCATCTCGTCCGGGTGGGAGCGCGCCACCTTTAAGACTCCCCAGTAGTCCGGGAGATTCCGGAACTTCGTAGTGGACGCTGTAGATAAAAGGCACTCTCCCTGCTCGTTATAAATATCAAACTCCACATAATCCCGGTAGTCCTGCGTGGCCTCGTACAATTCCTTATAAGCACGGTTCCGTGCCCAACTGTCCGTCTCCAGAATTCCATTCAGGATAATCTCCTCTTTTACTACATTTTGTTGTATTTTATCCATAGCACTCACAAAGTCGACCAGCGTTTCCTCCACCTGGTCCATCTGGAGAAGTGCATCCCTCTCATAATCCTTTGCAATCTTGTTCATCAGGATACGCACCAGAAAAAGACAGGAGATCGTGAGAGGAATAAAAGATACCACTGCAAAGCATAAAAACAATTCCCTCTTAAAGGACTTTTTCAGAATCGAATACATAGTCCCCCCTATTCTCCGTCTGCACCGGTGTTAAATCGGGCCCAGGTTTCCAGAATCTCATCCCTGCTTTCTTCTGCCCTGCCCATATCATACTGCAGCTCCTTCATCGGGAGCTTTCCCGCGATATCCTTACGGACACTTCTCCGGAAAAGCTGATCCTCCAGCAAGTGCTGCACATCCTCTCCCACAATGAACTCCAGAAAAAGCTTCGCATTCTCCTCATGCGGGGCATTTTTCACGATCGCACAGCCGTCCGGAACCGCAGAGGTACCCTCCTTCGGGTAGATCATGCCGATATCTTCGCCCTTGGCAATATACTTCATTGCAGACTCCTCGAGCGTGATGCCGACTAACTTCCTTCCCATGATCACATCTTCCACGATCTGTGTGGAATCATCCGCTGCACTTCCCTCAAGGTTCTGTTGAAAAACCCGGATCACCTCATCCGCCTCATAATGCTCATCAAGCGCCTGTATCATAGTCTCCAACGCTGTGTAGGAGCTTCCGGATCTGGCCGGATCTGCAAAGGCAATCTTTCCCTGCCACCGGGAGTCCAGAAGCTCTTCCCAGCTTCTCGGTGCTCCCGGTCCGATCACAAGCTTGGTATTATAAATAAAGACAACCGGCAGCTTTGAAAACACCGTATAGGCATCCGTAGCGGATGCGTAAGTCTGCTCCAGTCTGCCGTACTGTCTGCTTCTGTATGGAATAAAGCAATCTGAATACGCCTCCAGACTGTCCACACCGCCGCCAAACATAATGTCACAGCTGTCGTTTCCCTCTTCCTCACGGATTCTGTTCAGCAATTCATTAGTCCCCCCGCAGACTACTTCCACCCAGATACCGCTCCTCTCCTCAAACTCCTTGATGATCGGCTCGTAGATTTCCTGCTTGTGGGCAGTATACACGATCAGCTTCTTGTCCTCCGGCAGCCTGTACTCCTCATCTTTCCGGGCGGATGTGCAGCCGGTCAGAAGCAGAACTGCCGCCAGCGTCAGCACAGATATTTTATGCTTTACTCTTTTCCCCAGTCTCATTACCTTCTCCCTGTGACTTCCTCTGTTATCCCATCATAACCATTATTTCTACGGGCATAAGAAGAAACCAGCTTTATATAAATCCGAATAATTACATCTTATCTTATTGATCCGCTATCTTCGCCGCCAAATCTTCCAGATACATCCACCTGTCCATCTTTTCTTCCAGCAACTTCTCTGTTTCCTCTTTTTCCGCTACCAATTGATTTAATTTCACAAAATCGGTGGAAGCGGTTGCCATCTCCTTATCAAGCGTTTCTATTTTTTCTTCCAGTGCCGCAATATCACTTTCAATTGTTTCGTAATCTCTCTGTTCCTGATAGGTGAACTTTAACTTCTGGTGGCCACGGGTTCGCTGTCCTTTCTGTGTCTGTTGCGTATTCGTTTTTGATGCATTTCCCGCTTTCTTTGCCTGTTCTGCTTCCTCTGCCTCTTTCTCTGCTGACTTTTTCAGGGAATAATCGGTATAACCACCTTCATATTGTTTCAGCTTTCCGTCTCCCTCAAAGGCAAAAATACGTTTCATCGTTCTGTCAAGAAAATAGCGGTCATGCGATACTGTGACAACAATACCCTCATAACGGTCAAGATAGTCCTCTAAAATTGTCAGCGTAGTTATATCAAGATTGTTGGTCGGCTCGTCCAACAAAATAAAGTTAGGGGAGGCAGCCAGTACACGAAGCAGATTTAACCTTTTCTTTTCTCCACCAGACAGCTTTCCAATCGGACTGTATTGTTTTTCCGGTGGGAACAGGAAACGCTCTAGTAAAACGGATGCCGATATGGCTCCGTCCACAGTCTGGATATATTCTGCCGTATCTTTTACATAATCAATCACTCTCTGCTTCGGGTCCATATACGACAGGTCAATTTCGTTTTTATCCCCGCTTTTTTCTGAGGCAATTTCCTGCGCATAGTATCCCATTTTCACAGTCTGTCCGATAATGATCTGTCCGGAGTCCTGTGGAATAATGCCTGCGATCATTTTCATCAAGGTAGACTTTCCACATCCATTTGGTCCGATAAATCCAACTCTGTCCCCTTTTAAAAAGATATAGGAAAAGTCATCAATCAGTTTTCTTTCCCCATAAGCCTTACAGATATTTTGGAGCTCCACAGTCGTTTTTCCCATTCTCGTGGAAATAGAACTTAATTCTACCTGCGAATCCTGTACCGGAGCCTGACGGTCTCTCAGTTCTTCATAACGTTGAATATGTG
>CAKRPS010000032.1 GCA_934385475.1 uncultured Lachnospiraceae bacterium
ATATATTGTGCTACCTTAACTTTCATCTTTCTACCTGCTTTTTCTTTTTTCTCTTATTCTTTTACCAGATACCGCTCTGGCATTACATCAAATACTGTATCAATCCAACCATTGGCAACATTCCAATAAGGCAGGAGATAACAAACCTTGTATAAACGTACTTACGTCTTTCTCCATAACTGACCTGCCCCTCTTCTCCATTCTTCCTGCCCGGTCGATTGTAAATCAGAAGCATAACCAGTCCAACAACAGCTGCTGCCTTAAAAAGATAGGATATATTATCTAAAGAAATGGATGTCGCATCACTGATTCTTCCCAGATAATAGGATAATCCATAGTCCGTTGCCGCATCTTCTGGCGAGCCAAATGAAAATTCATGCTGTGGCCAGAACATATTATCAATCATATTCAGATTACAGGTCCATTTGTAAATAATCGCCTTATTTAAAACATATCCTGTTGCAAATACACCCTCAAGTAAGAGATTATCCCGCATCCTCTCCGGATGAAACATTATCAGTAATATCAAATATGGCACTACAACAATCACCCACTGGGGATGAAGTTTCACGGTTAGAGTAAAGATACTCATTACCACTGCGCAAAGATAGATAACATTTCGCTTTTCCATCTCTTTCTTATAAAGGAAACAGAAAATCCATACCGCAAACATTCCCACAAATACCAGCGATAAATAGTTTAAAGAAAGAAACGTATACTCGGCAAATCTGTCCTTCGGAAAGAGCGCATCATTCACGATATTCTCTGCAGAAGAAATCAGTTCATTGGAAGCATAACCGGTTGTCTGTTCAATTACCGCCTGTTCTACCTGCTCCCCTGCTGCCTGTGCCTTCTCTATCGCCTGATTTACCATATATCGGTGAGATGCAATTATAAAATACAACTTTGGAATGGCAATGCCGCTGATTCCTTCCAAACCATATACCAGAATTCTCCAGATACGCTTTTCCTTCAGAAGCACAAGGGGGATAAACAACCACAATGCGAACATTTTCATAGCTATCGCTATTGCAAATGCCAGCACAAATCCCTTATTCTTCTTTTCCAGATAACAGTAGATTCCTAATAAAGTAAATGTCACAGATATGATGTCGTAGCCTCCAATGACTACTTCCGTATAAAAGAATATTCCAGATGTCAGATACAGAATTGCCCCCCACTTGGATTCTTCCTTATCCAAGCCGCAAGACATCCCGATTTTATAAAGCAGATAGGAACTGATTGCAGCAAACACCCATACAATTCCTTTAATATATTCTCTGGTAACAATAAACTGCATAAAACTAAGCCCGGTTATTTTCTCCCATATCCAGAGTGGAAAATTATAAAGCATAAAAACAAAATAAAGCAAAAAATCGTATGCTCCACCAGTAACAACTTGTTCTTCTCCTCCCCGCATACCTGCGTAGGTAGAATAATAAAAAATAGAAAGATGTCCATCCTTAATACAATTCAACAGCCTATATCCACCTGCCGATGTATGAAGCATATCTGTATATAAATAGAATGCTGCCAATAGCATTCCAATAATAACTGCGACCGCAAACTCCCATTTATGCACCTTAGAGTCATTTACCCATTCCTTTGTTTTTCTCTTTTTCTTCATCATTCATCCTTTCGTACACTCTGTAAAAATGCATCGTAATCTCTGATATAATCGCTCTCATCATAATACTCTGAAGCCAGTACCATCAACACTGCCCCCGGTGTAAAGTCATACATTTCCCGCCACATCCCCGGACCAATTAACAGTCCTCTGGATGGTTGGTCTAACCTTACATCTATCTTTTCTTTTCCATCATCCAAATGAATTGTGCAGGCTCCTGCCACACAAAACAATACCTGATGCAACTTCTTGTGAGCATGTTTTCCTCTTACCACACCCTCCAGAGTATCATACATAAAGTAAACTCTTTTGATTGGAAAGGGAATATTCTTGTTTTCTTCCAATGCCACTAATTGTCCACGTGCATCACCATGTTCCTGGAAATCCACAAATTCTGGTTTCATGATTACCTCATCATTTCTTCTTTTTACCTAATAACATCAATACTTTACGCAGTAATATACTACCACCGGTTCCCACAGCAAACAGAACCGTAATGATTCCTATTTGTATGGGTTCCTTTGGAACAATTCCCTCATAAACACACAGTAATAAATAAATTGCTGCAATAGCACACAGTAATATATTCCGATAACTGATGTTTTTCTCCAGTTCTGTCTTTTCCTGTTTTACCTTATCATAAAGCTTCCATTGCTCTTCAAAATATTCTTTATAATAAGGACTTCCCTGGGCATATTCCCACCATACTACATATCCCGGCATCAGGCTGACCGGATTCCATGGTTTGCCATAATCCTTATAAGAGGAGAAATGTAAAATTTTGGCTGTTTTCTGGCATTCCACCATATAATCATATCCCAGTTCCTGGGCATACCGCTCATTCTGGTCAATACAGGAGTCTTTTCCCGGCACATATTGGATATGTCCCCGAAAAAGCATCCCAAAAGTAAATTCCATCTGGGAATATCCCGCCAGCTTCTTAATTTCTTCATCTGCCTTCAGAATGTCCTGCAATGTAAAATCTTTCCGGATTCTCTGTACGTCATACATGGACAATACAAAGGTTAAGGTTTCGCCACCTATCTTTTGCATAAAATTACGATGATTTTCCGGCTTATGCTCCGGTCCCGGACAGATAACATAAGCATCTTCAAAGTCCCTGTCATAAATGGAAGCTAAGTCTCCAACTATCACCGTATCAGACTCAATAACCATAATCCGATCCACGTCTTCGGGAAGGAGTTCGTGAAACAGCCAGTAACTCGACATCGTTCCGATAGGCCAGTGGTCTTTCTTGTCAATATGAATATATTTTCCTGCTTTTTCTTCATCAAAACGAAGAATATGAATCTGATGTCCATATTCTTCGGCTAATTTTTCTTCATGATACATATCCTCTGTTGTCAAATCTTCCGATACCACATAGAGATGGATTTCTCTATCCTGATTATTCTGAAACAGAGATTTTATTGCCACATAGGCATATTTGAGATTTCTTCTGCCTGTGGTAATATAAATATTCATTCTAGATTTCATGTAATCTACCTTTCCCGGCTATTATACACAGAATCCGTCAGGAAATCAATTTGGAGCTTCTTCCGGATATTTTCTACATACCTGCTGTTGCGAATGTTTTCTTCCTGTCCCTTCGTATGCTGATTTACCATATAAGAAGTGACATAATTATCCCCCTGTGCCTTATATCCATCAAATCCTGCTACAAAGACACCCGGAACCTCCAGCTGTATCATCAATTTACACAACATGATAACACAGTTATCACAGTTCCCCATCTCATCAAAGGAGAGTCCTGCATAATTGAGAACCTTTGGCTCTTCACAGATTTCCAAAAGATTGGATGTAATAAGCAGAGTCCCCTGTCCTTTCTTGTCATTAAGTGCCTCATACCTTTTGGCATTAGAGCAGAATACATAATCCACCGGATACTCTTCCGGTGCGAAATTGGCTGCAAAGACAACTGGTTTTTTCTCCTGTATAAATTGTGTGATTCTGTCCTTTTCTTCGATAATGCTATGTCCCGGTGCCAGAATCAGCACAGGGCATCCGGCAATTGCCTGCTGTAATTCTTCCCGAATCTCCTGGTCATCCACTTCATGGTTCTGGAATTTCTGGTATAATTCCTCTGCATACGCTTCATCGTAGGCAGTCTTTTTATTATCCGCTATGCTTCCCAGTATCTGGTTAATCTGTTTGGCTCTTAAACGTCCTTTTCCTAAGAGGAACTCTGCATAGTTCCTGTGAAGATTAAACTTTGCAGAGAGAGAATACGCCGTACTGTATCCCCAGGGTTCTATCTGTTTTAAAGGGACAATGTGATCATCAATACCATCCAGAACCGGATTTACATCATATATACCGCCCTGTGTCTTGTTCATATAATCCATAATCAGTTCCATACACAGATTGCCAGGTGTCCGTCCCATTCCTAACATGGAGCCGTCTATAACGCTCTTTCTTTCGCTTGCTTTCATGGCAATAAAGTCCTGCGCCAGCGAATAGGAGAGTGCCAGATTTTCGTGCAAATGAAGCCCTATCACAATGGATTTATCCAGATTGTGTTCTATCAGGGAATATATTCTCTGCAGGTCTGATTTCATCATAGAGCCAAAAGTATCTACAATGGAAAATGCATAAGGCTGTATTTCATTTACCTTATGCAGCAATTGCAGTATCTGCTCATCGGAATATCCCATAATATTAATCGGATTGCAGAATACCTTGTACCCTTTTTCTTTTACCTTGCGCACAAACGCAAGCCCTTCATCAATATCATAATCATGAAAGGTTACACGGATGATATCAATCGTCTTCCCATCGTAAGGTTCCAGTTTGTCTATGTCATATTTATTATGCAGTGCCATGGCGGTAAAAAGCGTATTTCCGCGCTTCTTTGGCAGAATCGGTGCAATCTGTCCACAATTGTTAAACAGGCTCTTGTCCGGATCGTATTCACAGTTGCGCAAAAAACCTACTTCTACATAATCCACCTGGGAATCTACCAGTTTGCGAATAATACTTTTAATCGTCGGATATCCAAAATCCCAGTCATTAATATATCCACCATCCCGTAATGTACAATCCAACAGCTTGATATTGCTCATTTTATCATCTCCTGTCATTGTTAGATTCCTATGCCGTATACAGCCTCTACTGCCTGCTCCCATTCCCCTCTCTGTTTCAACAGATAGGTAATGATATCCCGAACAGCTCCCTGTCCACCTTTCACCGGTGATACATAATCGCAGATAGCTTTGATTTCTTCACAGGCATCTGCCGGGCAGCCAGCATACCCTGCTGCCTTCATTCCGGCATAATCATTCAAATCGTCTCCCAGATAACCAATCTCCTCAAAGGAAATATGATTTTCTTTCATAAAGTTATCCAGATACGATATCTTATCTTTAATATTCTGTACTAGGTAATCCACTTTCATTTCCTGCATTCTTCGCGTGGTTGCAGCACATTCTCTCCCCGTCAGTACCATTATTTTAATACCTGCCTGTCTGGCTGCAAAAAAGCCTGCTGCATCCTTCGTACAGAACTTTTTTAATTCATTTCCATGCTCATCATAGTAGATGCCTGCATCCGTCATGGTTCCATCCACATCAATGATAAGATACTTTATGTTTTGAAATTGTTCCTTGCTCATGGTATCACTCATTCTATCGCCATCCTCTATTTGCTAGATTGCTCTATATATTTCTGCCAGAAATCCTCTTTATCATACAGTAAAACCTTATAACCATTTCCCGCATAAACCGGTTCTCCTGCTTCTTTTAGCACTGTGCTTTCCTTATATTCCTCATATTCTTCCCAGGTAAGAAGAATAAACAGTTGATTTCCTTCCACATTCTTCAATATATCCCTTTGCAGATATCTTCCCGGCATCAGCCAGTCATATACAGTAAATGGCTCACATCCAGAGATAGCGGCTACCTCCACTTCTCCGTCTGTAAGTTCTGTTATAACATCCGCATTCCAAAACGTAGCATATCCATAAGTCAACTGATTTTCCTCCAGAAAATCTGCTACCTTTTTTCTATCCTCATTCTGGTCATTTTGTGCCAGTGTACTTAAAGTATTTGCTCCAATCAGACACAGGCATCCCAGTAATAGGATGCAGATACCATACCGAATCCTTTTGTCCTGCTGACCACGCTCTAAATAAATCGCTAAAAGAGCCGGTAACCAGAAAAGCACTAAAATATAGTATCTCATTGTATAATAATTATCCAAAACCAGGAATACAAAAGTATTAACCAGCAGGCTGCTTACAAACAAGACTGTTACAAATCTTATCTTGGTGTCTTCCTTTTTCTGCTGCCTGACTATAGTATAGCTGATATAGGCTAAAATGACCACACTTATAATTACAAGCATGTTGCAGATACCTGCCACAGACATTACCTTTTCTCCACCAGCGTAACCAAATAACAGGAACCAGTCTCCTATTTTATCAGCCAATAATTCCAGGAAATTCTTTTCCTGGAATTCCGCAAACTTGACCCCGCTGTAACTTCCAAAGTAAAACCATTTATGCAGCAGTTTCTCATTAATGCAATAGCCTATTGCTGTAAAAACCATACTACAGACAGCCCACATCACTCCATTGATGCTCCGGTAATATACCCAGATTGCTGCAAGAATCAGTGGTAAAGAAAGTATTTGTAAATATCGTATTCCAGACAGTCCACACAAAAAGGACAGCACTATAATACCTGCCATATTTATCCCGGAACGTTTCTCAAGCAATCGGAGATACATTCCGATGATAAGAAAACATAAAATCATATGTGGCTGATAAGATTGCCCCATATGCACAATGTCAATATACGTATAAGAAAATGGTATAAAAAGAAAAATAGATGATAAATAAACCCACTTGTCAGATATTTTGGTTGGTTTCATGCAAAAACAATACGCCAATAACAGAACAAGATGTAACAGGCATCCCTGTGCTGCCCGTATTACATCCCATGAATGAAACAAAAAGAACATCGGTATTGCAAACAATTGTGTATACAGAATTCGGATTTCTGTTGAATAATGCCAGTCGCTTACAACAAGCTTGCCTTCTCTCAACATCTCCTTCGCCAAAATTATCTCTGCCGACCAATCCGAACTAGCTCTGTTATCCGACCACAGAATTGTTGTAATCGCTATCATTCCAATCCAAAGAAGGGATGGCAGTAAAAACAACCATTCCCTCCTAAACCATTTCCAGTTTATTACTTTTTCCTTTAACATATTTCTATCCTTCCGGAAATACTTCTTTCTTAGAACGCTCCGTAGCCTTCCCATCCTTAATCTCATAGATCACATCACAATTACGGATCGTCGAGAGTCTGTGCGCCACAATAATCAGAGTCTTAATGCCCTGCAGCGCATCAATGGCTTCCATAACGGCATTCTCCGTATCATTGTCGAGTGCTGACGTCGCTTCATCCAGAATAAGAATATCCGGATTGGAGAATAGTGCCCTTGCTATTGCCATTCTCTGACGCTGTCCACCGGAGAAGCGTACTCCAAATTCTCCGACAAAAGTATCCAGGCCTTCCGGAAGAGTCTCTACAAAATCTTTGATCTGTGCCATCTCCAAGGCCTTCCAGACCTTCTCATCATCAATTTCCTCTTCGCTGTATCCAAAGGCAACATTATTTCGAACGGAATTATCAATCAAATACACGCTCTGCGGTACATAGCCGACCAGATGATTCCACCTTGTCCCCAACTCCTGTATATTGATTCCATCCATCAGAATCTGCCCTGCCTGTGGCTCCAGAAGTGCCAGCACCACATCCGACAGTGTTGTCTTACCGGCACCGGACGGTCCGATAAAGGCAACTGCCTGTCCTCTTTTGATGGTAATATTCACGCCATTTAGTACACGAGCCTCTGCATTCGGATAGGAGAACACAATATTTTTCAGTTCCAGCTTATCCTGGAAATTCACATGCTGCATGTGTTCACTGTCTGTCTTCTCCTGCAGGGTAAATTCCTTCTCCAGTTCCTTTACCTGACTCAATGTTTCGTATGCCGCTGAAAGTGCAGGCATATTAAACATAATCGAATTCACTGCACTGGAAATTCCCCCTAGCGAGGGGAGAATACGGAAAGCTGCAATCGCGATCGCTGATAACTGGCTGATCAGTTCCACAGTATCATTTGTTTTGCCATACATAACACCTACGATGAGCAACAGGCCGGTAATACAGATTGTCTCAATAATATAGGTTGGGGTTCTCGCCCCCATGTCTACACGAAGTGAAGCATCATTCAGTTTGTCCGTGTTTTTGCGGAACATACTCACAAAATGCTTCTGCCTGTTCATCACCAGAATCTCTTTGCTTCCCTGAATAGATTCCAGGGAAATCTGCTGAGAATACCAGGAATATCGTCTCTGCAATTCCCCATACTTGCGCATGGACTTGCGGAAAATAAACTGAATCAAAACAAAGCAGAGAACTACCAGTGCAACAAGACACAGTGCCAGAGCCGGTGTCTGCACCAGAATAAAGACTCCGATACAGACAATGGTCAGCCCTTTGGAAATCAAAGAAAACAACTGGCTGACAATCGTGTAAACACTGGATACATCGCCACCCATACCCTGTAAGAGTCTTCCGCTGTTGTGGTTGACGAAAAACAGATACCCCTGCTGCATATAAGCTTCAAGCACGCGCACAGAAAGTTCTTTCTTAATCTTATTTGCGTAGCGGGTTGTTACATAAGAATAAAAGATAAAGTATACATTCTTCACTATGTATACCAGAATGACCACCGTGCAGATCAGGAAGACCAACCCTTCATTGGTCTCAATGTGAAGAACATCTGTCACTCTGCGCACATACCATCTGTCCCACAGATCATCCGGTTTCAGCATAACCTGCATCAATGGAAGAATCACAGACACACCGATCATCTCAAACACTGCTGCCAGAAGAGACAGAATCAGCATCCATACTCCATACCGCTTCTGCTCCGCAGATAATATAAAATTTAATTTTCCAAGTGCATCCTTTATCTTGATCAGTCCGGTTTTCATCCGTCTACTCCTTCAAAATCAAATATTCCCTCTGCGACCATTTTGCCGGTGCGTGGTATCCATGCGTCTTCAGATATAACTTATACCACAACAGTCTGAATACATCCGCCGCCTTCATCCTGCCAAGCAATTTGAGCAGCGTTCCGACAGAATCGCAGCGCAGACTATAGGCATTGCATTTTTTCAGGATCATGGGGGTGTAATTATACCGCCCCTTAAATTCCCTACGCAGCATGCACAAGTCTCCATAATTATCCTCAAACATATCGAGCATGGTGTGGGTTGAATTATAATTGCTCATTCCCTCCTCGTCCACATTCCGGTAGACATGAAAATACTCCGGCAGGATGTAACGCTTTCCTTTACTCAGCGTATAGGTCCAAAGCTTCATTTCCTCATTGTTCCTTGCGCCCTTCACCAGATAGCCGTTTGTTTCCCGGTCTTCCCGGAACGTATTGCGTACAAGCCCGTGCGTTGTGGGGATCTCTCCGTCCCGCAGAAAATCTTCCATCGTAAATTCCCGGATAAAATCCTCTGTGTAGTTGGCATACATCTTTCCATCGCTGTGCCTGTACATATAATTCCAGGCCGACACCGCATAATACTCCGGATGCTCTTCCAGAAAATCTACCTGCTTCTGAAGCGCCAGCGGGTCATACATATAGTCATCTCCCGAAAATTCAAATACATATTTTCCGCATGCTTTCATAAACAGATCATACTGATTAGCACAAAGTCCCATATTTTTTTCTCGGTTTAAAACAATAATTCTATCTTTGTATTTTCCCAAAATTTCTGCAGAATTATCTGTTGAATTGTCATTCCCAACCAATATTTCGCACTTAAAATTTGTTTTCTGAGCAAAAAAGCTTTGCAGGCATTCCTCTATATATTTTTCATGGTTATACACCGTAATACAGATGCTGACCATAACGCTTTCATTGTTATTTACATTATCCGTCACAGATACCTCTTCCATACTTTTTATACAGTGGGCTTAGGATCTTTCATCGCATAAAGTGCCTTGGCCATCTCATAATCATAAACATCATCAATATCTGCTGCTTCTCTCTTATTGATCAACAGACGGTATGCGTTTGGTCCATAGTTGTAATGCCATTCTTTCAACTTCTTTGACGGTGCCAGATTGATTCCGTTTGTAAAATGATACAAAAGCGGAAGCTGTTCAGAATTCTTATGAGCCAGTCCCATACTGAAATTTAATGGTCCCTTTTCATCCATCAGATAGGTCTGATAAGGCTGACAGGTGATCAGGGAATCATATCCCTCTTCCAGCTTCTCAAAATAAGTCTTAATTGCCTTATTATATAAATAGGGTTCCACACAAGGAGAAGTAGCACATGCCCACATAACGTGCTCTGTTTCCACTAAATCGCTGATATACTCTAAGAACATACCAAACGGAACGGATTCATCCGCATACTGCGTTGGACGCTTAATTGCCTTAATTCCAGACTTTTCCGCAATCGCAAGCATTTCATCCGAATCAGAAGAACAGATAATGTCTGTCAGCCCTTCCACCTGCTTGAGCTGGTCAATCTTATGCTGCAGAAGATTGGAATCCCCAAACGGTAAAATATTCTTGTTGGGTAATCTGGTGCTGTTTCCTTTTACCGGTATAATCGCTGTAATTGTCTTATTCATATCGTCCTCTTTTCCGTGCAATCCGCACTTTTTTATATTCTTCTTCTCGTCCTGCTGTCCTTGCTCTCGGAGAAGCTGTTGTTGTTATGATACAAGCCGTTATTGATCAGTACGTAATCCTGCCAGCTTTCTGTAAACCAGGCTTTCCTCATCACTCTTGCGATAAAAGTCACATTGGAATATCCGCATACAAGACCGTCCGCATTCACGAGCGTATACTGGTCGCGCAATACTTCCAGTGCCAGCTTATAATGATGTTTCTCGCGGTTCGATTCACTGAACGCTATGGATTCATCTGTTCCGTTATCCCGGTAGGTATCTTCATAGATACATACCATTTCTCCGAAGGCTTCCCGGAATTTCTCCACAGCAAGCTGCTCATCGGTTGCCAGGAATATCCTGGTATAATGAGATTTCTCCAGCAATCCCCGGATAGTCTCAATCTCCTGCTCAATCTGCACCGGAATCGGATGATTGTTGTACTGCTTTCTGAAATCTGTTCCCCGGAAATGTACTCCCAAAACCTTTTCTGTGCCAAGCAGTCTGTTGTATTCCTGTTCCAAATAATCCTTTGTCCTTGCATTATAACGGATATATTTACGGACCATCTGCGCCATCGCGTCAATGTAAGCATCTGACACATCATAGCTGACAGCGTCAAACAACGCCTTCACCTGTACATAGTGACTTTCTTCAGAATGTACTACATGACAGGCATGTTCAATGCTTTTCACCTCGGATACCGGTTCAAAGAAATACAGAAAGGCATTCTTTTCTCCATCGATTCCTTCCGGTTCATAGTACAGATAATCTTTTCCCCAGACAACATAGGGAGTAAAGCCTCTCTCATCCGCAAAATAGAGTTTGATCAGGGTCACTCCAAATTCTGCAAAGAAACCGACCCCCGCTCCTCTCTCATCTGCCAGATAGATTGTCTTTCCCGGATACTCTCTGCCATAAGTATGAAGCTGAAGGTAATCTGCATTCTGATACCCCTGTAGCACCATCTCCCTGAAATCTGCATCATTTCTGTGAATCCTGCATCTGTTCCAGTATACCAGCTTTTCTGATTTTCTCAAAATATCCAATAAACTCATGTAAGAGCCTTCCTGATCTTATCTGTAATCTTTGCGATTTCTTCCGGGCTTGTCAGCTCATGTGCATGCTCCTGCTCAATCTGATAGGCCCTCTCTCGCAGCTTACGCTGCTTTTCAACCCAGCCCCAGTGAATCCCCTTATTATGAATAAGTTTTAAGTAAATTCCATAGAGAGCATCTATTCCCGAGACCGTTCTGATAAGCTTCTGCATCCCTGTTTCTTTACGGATCCGGGCGATCTGTTCGCCACTCAGGCGATAACGGTCTTCTTTCCATACTTCTTCACACATATTCGCAAATTTGATATAACTGGGTTCCTCCCAATCAACCATATAGATTTCTTCAATGCTTTCCACCGGCGTCGGGAAGGTTTCTTCTTCCGCATACACAGACTTCCGGAACGCCTCATAGTCGCTAAGCTTTGCCGAATCCGAGATCAGTTTCAATTCAAATCCCGGTGTCACCGGAAGCGGGAACAGGAGCTGGCACATCTTTTTGGCAAAAAATGCTTCCACCACCACAGAGCTGTTGCCTGTATATACCTTATCACAGGTGACGATCCACTGCTTTACCGATTCCCCGGAAATGATCTTGAAATGATCGTACTGCTTTGCAATCCTTTCCGCAATATGGCTCGGATGTCCCGGATGGGGTCTGAATACCACATACAGTTCGGGATCTTTGTCCAGAAGTTCTTCCATCCACTGCAGCACAATCTCCTGTGACGAGCACATAAATTGATAATACTCCCGCCAGTCCTCTCCAAACCGGCTGCACATATCCTGAATATAGGACTCATCCAGACTGTCTCCGTAATAGGGTGACGCAAACAAAATTACTTTCTTATCAACCGGTAAATCATACTGGGCGAACAATTCTTCTCTGCTTTTGTAATAGCCGGTCAATGGTGCCCGCAAGAAATCCATTCCCACATGGCCGATCACCTTCAGCTTGTCAGGGTCCATCTTGACCACATCCAGCATTCGCTTTGCGTTCTGTCTGCCCCAGGATACGCGGACGACATCCTTTCCGATCTCTTTATAGTTCTTGAAAGCGTCCTTGCGCCCTTCATCCTTGGGATATACAATGTTCTCCCACTGCATATCGATTACCTTATCAAACTTCACAAAGTTCTTGACCTGCCAGTTCAGGGCATGGTTATCATAGCATGCCATAACCAGCAATACTTTGGTGTGGATAAAAGGTTTCACCGCAAGCGCATTCTCTGCATCCTCAATATAGCGGATCTCCGTCCG
Organism: uncultured Lachnospiraceae bacterium; assembly: GCA_934385475.1. Classification (GTDB taxonomy): domain Bacteria; phylum Bacillota; class Clostridia; order Lachnospirales; family Lachnospiraceae; genus UBA3282. The sequence continues at coordinate 12,673 of CAKRPS010000032.1, forward strand.
ATATCCGCGTCGATCCAGTTCATATTTGATGAGACAGAGGTTCTCCAGCTCTCTCACCTTATGTTCATATAGAAATAAAAAGTCCAGTTCTTTCATTTTTATAATTCCTTCAATTTTGCATGGCTCTGAATAGCTAATAAATTCCAAGATCAAACAGATACGTATACTCATAGCCTTCTGTCAACAGCAGCGCGGCCACAGTTCCCGAAACACAGCCTGCACACAGACAATTACACTTTGCAAGGAGCATCGTAGTCACCAGATACTCCATTCCTGCCCGGTATCCGCCATCTCCACGTTCATACTCCTCACGTCCGGTAGAACCACCCTGATAAGAGGCATAGTCTGTCTTATTGGCAATCAGTTTATCGCCGAATCTTTCTGTGAAGATCTGATAAAAGGCCTCATCCTCCGTGGCAAGAAATACCTTGGTACAGTTCTGCTCTCTGAATATCTCTGCCGCTTTCTCCACTGCCTGCTGTGGCGTGGGCTGAATGGGATGATTCTTTGGTTTTCCATTCGTGTAATCGGTTCCTCGGCACTTCACACCCAGAATCTTTTCTCCTTCGCCAAACAGTCTGCCATACTCTGCCTGTACAACCTTCTGCGCCTCCGCGCTCAGCCTGATATACTTCTTTGTCAGTTCTCTCCAATAGGCAAGTTCTCCGCTCTTGCCGGTCAGAAAGTCCATTTCCAGATACGGAAACATCTGCGGCACCGCCCCGGAACCAATGATCACATTCCGGCTTCTTGCAATATCCTGCAGTCCATAACCCACAGGTTGTTCAAAGAAATACTCCCAGGAGTTCTCTTTCCCAATCTTATCCTCTGCCAGATAAATATTGAAATCGTTCTGCATATCTACTACAGGAATATACCCCATTTTCACCGCATCGTCAATTCGCTGCAGATTGGTGAGAAACAGCGAGAACAGTCCACAGTACAGATCACGCCTGCGGATCACATAAAAGGTCTTGTCTTTATTTTCAGATCCGCATCTTTTCAGGTGTTCTTCCCAATAGCGTTCTTCCTGCTTTTTCTTATGTCCCCGATACCACTTGAGCAAAGTATTCCGCCACACATAGGAAGCGCTTTTGTAGAAAATATTGTTTCCCATCAGGCTTTTCCTTCCACACATTGAATTTCTTTATAATGATTGTCATTCCACAGGATCGCCACATTGGAAATATTGGAATGTCCGCAGAGCAGGTAATCGCATTTGTGCAGGAACCACGCGTCCTGCAACACCTCTTTGCCCATCAGATACTTGTGAAGCGGTCTCGGATGTTCCACCGCAAGCTCATGCACCCCGGTTCTCTTCACCGCCCCGTCATCCCATACCCGAAAGGCCTCATTGCTGAACAGCGCCGTCCCGGTACCGGCAAATGCCTTTTCAAATGCTGCCTTCACATCATTTTCATCCGTCGCCAGAAAAATTTTCGTGATCTGCGGATTCTTTTGCAGAAGGTCTTTGGCTCTCTCAATATACTCTCCTGCATCAGCCGGCATCGGATGTCCCAGATTGTTCTTCATATCGGTACCCCTCACATGAATTCCAAGCACCGTATCCTGCTCACCCACTTTTGCCTTCCACGCCTGTACAAACTCTGTCTCCAGCTCCTTCCGGATCCGGAGTCTCCGCCGGATGATGGGGGCGTAGTAACGCACCGCCTCCGGTGTCGGAAAGCGATATTCCCCGATGCAGTATTTTCTCTCATACCTGTGAAGCGGCCGGTCCTGCCCCATCACATATTTCCCGCTGTCATAAGCCTGTGCAAGACTACAGTCCCCGACATTCTCAAAATAGTAATTCCACGCATTGGAAATGCCGTTGACCGGTTTTTCTTCACTGTACAGCGTCTTATAATTTTCCATATCGACCACAGGAATATATCCCAGCTTCTCCGAAAGCACTACATGGCCCAGAACCCACATATAGTTGGAGAAGAATCCGGCACCACCCGCAGACCGGCTGATGATATAGTATTTTGCCCTGATTCTGTTCCATCCATATCGCCCCTCCAGTTGGAGCCACTCCTTACATCCTGCAAACATATCTGCTTTCCTTTGCCTTTTCCTGCCTGTTTAAATCCTATCTATCCTGTGCCGGCTTTTTGACCGGTTCTTCCATAACTTCCTCAATCAGATGGAGCCAGACTTCCGCGATCCGCTCCGGTTCCAGCGTTTCTGCCTTTTTCAGCGCATTTTCTTTCATTTTCTCACGAAGAGGCTCGTCAGCCGCAATCTCCAGCATCGCCGCAACCAGCTTCTCCCGTTCAAAAGGCGGCACTATTTTCCCTTCCACACCGTCTGTCACAAGCGGTCCCATCGCAGGTATTCCATAGGCAACCACCGGAAGTCCCATCTCCAGAGCCTCTGTGACTGTCATGGGGAATCCTTCCCACCGCGAAGTCATGACAAAGACGGATCCCTGTAGAAGATTCTCCTGTACATCATGCGTATATCCGGTAATCCGGGCTTTCTTGGCAAGACCACGCTCCTGGATCAGAAGCTCTAACTTATTCTGAAGGCTTCCTCCGCCTATGATCACAAGAGACCAGTCCGGATTCTGTTCTGCAAACAGCGCAAACGCCTCTATCAGGTCATCATACCCCTTCTCCGGCTCTACTCTTCCGCAGGTTACAAAACACTGATTGTGCATATCTGCCTTCTTGCTGCTCTGAAAGCTTTTGGGATTGGGTATCACGGTTGCCTTGATTCCCAGTTTGTCCCTGTATTTCGATGCAATGTCCTCATTGAGTACTACGCATCGGTACAGCTTTGCCGCACACTCACGGTACAGGTGCATACGGTTACGGTAATAGCCTGTCCGGGGTGCGAAATATCCCTCAAAAGAGCTGTGTTCCCAACTGATGCAACGGGCACTGATCCTGTCACAAATATAGCCGAGTAGCATGGTATATGTGCCGGAGACTGCTATCATAACATCATACTTCTCACGGTTGATTCTCTCTACCCACTCATCCAGATGTCTCTGCGGGTAGTAGGCCTTCCGAAGCATATAAGAAGACAGTTTTCCATCTGTCAGCCCTGTATGATAATAGGCAATCTTCACTGCAAGCTGCAACAAGTTATCTCTGGGTGCACTGACTCTCTCCACCCGGACCTTATCGCTTACATAGTAATCATTTTTTTCAAAGCCCTCCTGCTGCCTGTTTTCATAGGTGTATACTGTCACCTCATGGACTTTTGCAAGTTCATTTGCCATGATGGACACTACCCGTTCTTCCCCTCCGCAGGCATAGAAAGAACTGATGATAAATCCTATTTTCGCCATCGTGCACCTCTGTCTATAGTAACACACATTCCTTAAATTAGAAACTAAATCGGTAACTGTTCCATTCTGGCAAGCAGCTCCTGATACTTGGCCTCCAGATCAAAATGCTCCGCCACATACCGTCTGCCGTTCTGACCAATCTGCCTTACAAGCTCTGTGTCTTCTCCCAGAGCAGTGATCTTATCCACATATTCTCCGGCCTGATCACAGTGAAAATAGTCCCTGCCATCCTGTGCTTCGATTCCTTCAATTCCGATATCGTTTGTCAGGACAGGAATTGCTGCCGACATCGCCTCCAGTACCTTCACCTTGATCCCGGCCCCCAGGACAAGCGGTGCCGTCAGACACAGACACCTTTCAAAATACGGAACGACATCCTCCACAAATCCGGTAACCGTAACTCTTTCATCTGCCCGGTCCAGAAGCTCCTTGCGCGGTCTTCCGCCTACTACTGTCAAATGATACTCCTTTGGAAGCTTTGGAAGTACCTCATCCAACAGCCACATGACGCTTTTATGGTTTTCATCACGGTACATCGCTCCATAAAAGAGCAGTTCTTTTCCCGCCGGCTTTCTGTCAATCTTTCCATAGTTCTCAAAATAGACGGATGAGACAAAAAGCTTTGCCGGATCAATCTGATTCTCCAGAAGGAGCTTTCCATCCTTCGGATTATTGGCCACCACAAGCTGCGCATCCTCAAGAGCCTGTAGTTCCTTCGCTTTCATATTCCGGTAACGGTACTGCGCGATCTGTTTTCGCAGAAAGTTCTCCGCCAGTCCAATTTGCCGGTAGAAATTCAAAAACAGGACATCTTCCTCAATCGCAACCACCGGTACCTTGGGATACAATGTCCTGATATAAGGCAGAAGCAGGACAATCTGGGTCCACTGCAATACGATCAGATCCGGTGTCACATTCTTGTCTGCATACTCGCGTATCATCTTTTTCAGACAATGTCTCTCATAATTCAGCAGTACACCACTATAAGAATCCCACGGATTAAAGTACGAAAAACCGCTGTAGAATTTTCTCCACAGCTTCTGTCTACGGTTCTGGTCAAGCACCACCAGCCGGTAGTCGATTCCATAACGCTCCAGATCAAGCTGGGAAACTTCCCTTTTGTAACACATGGTAAGCAGTGTGACATCCAGTTCTTTTTCCCTCTGCATCTTCTTGACATAGAAATTATGCACTTTTCCGCCCGCATGATCCACGGTGTCATACGGTGCAAAGTAAGATATATACAGTACCTTTTTCATCTGCACTTCCCTCGATACGGCCCGGTGATGCCCCTCCGGTAATCCTTCCATGCCTCTATGGTCGCCGTCACCATATCTCTCCTGCCTCGCAGCAGCCACAGCACTACCCATACCAGACGGTTAAGGAGAAAATAAGCCAGAAACAGCGCAAACCGTTTCCCCAGATACATTCTCGCACAAAGCAGCCAGTTTCGTGCAATGTAATAGGCATTGGCAGCCTTCTCATTTCCCTTGGTTGCCCCGTTTACCTTGTGATAGACCACTGCCTTATGGCAATACCAGATTGAAATTTTCCCGGAAACAGCCCTGAGGCTATACTCATTATCCTCATAGTACAGGAAAAAGCGTTCATCCATATAGCCGATCTTATCAAACACGCTGTGACTCATCAGAAAGCAGCACCCATTGGCAAAGCTGCAGGAACAATCCTCATCATAGGCCGGTCCGTCCGGCTTGTTATAGCCGATGTGTCGGGATTTTGCGATCACCGGAGAGAACTCTCCCCCCGCGCTCCATACGATATCCCTTCTGTCCGCATACAGGATCTTCGGTGCCACGATACCGCCGGTTTCTTTCTGCAGAGCGATCAGATGTCCGATAGCATCCGGCTCAATTACGGTATCGTTGTTCAAAAGCATCAGAAAGTCCGGTGCGGTCTCCAACGCTTTCCGGATACCGATATTATTTCCTCCGGCAAATCCAAGGTTCCTGTCCGCCTGTACCAATGTCACCTGCGGGTGTCTCCCCCAACGCTCCTGCAGTTTTGCATAGGAGCCGTCCGTTGAAGCATTATCGACAACTACAATCTGTAGTCTGCCGCACCCTGTACTTGCAAGCAGGGACTCTATGCAGGCATCATTATAGGAAAGTCCATTATAATTTACCAGAATAACACTTATCTTTTCTTCCATACCGTTTCCTTTAAAAGGCTCAGATACTCCCTCGCTATCTTCTCAGGGGCGTATCTATCAAAATCCACTGTAAAATCTGTCTTGCCGGATGCTATTTTCCGGATCCACTCCTTCACGTCATAGGGATCATCGACGTAGACTGCCTTCTCCTGTGTAACCTCCGGAATGGAAGCGCACCTTGTCGTCACAACATTTGTCCCAAACAGCATGGCTTCCACAGGCGGCATTCCAAACCCTTCAAATACACTTGGAAATAAAAAGGTATGGCATTCGCGGTACAGGGTATTTCGTTCCTCATTACTGATAAATCCGGTCAGAATGACATGCTCCTGCAGCTTTTTTTCGCGGATCTGTTCCTGCAGTCTCCCGGCTGCCTGACCATTCACTCCACTGATCAGAAGCTTATCCGGCAGATCATAATCTCCCCGCACAAGCTCCTCCATTATGTTGATCAGCGTTGTCAGGTTCTTACTCGGAATCATCTGGCTCACCGTATAATAAAACTTTCCGGGCTCGATCCCATATCTTTTTTTCAGCGTCTCAAAGTCTGTTGTTTCCTCTTTCTTTATCAGAATCGGATTATAGATCACCTTGACATCGTCCCGGTGGTATCGTCTACGGATATCCTCTTTCACCCACTCCGATATTGCGACAATTCCCGCTGCGTTGATCGCATCCATTCTCCAGCACAGCCTGGAATATGCCACCTCATGAAAAGGATGATATTCCGGGTAATGCCATGCCTGTAGATCATGGATGACACAGATATATTTGATCCATCCGTTCAGCCAGGGTTTGCAATATACCGGTTCAAAGCATCTCCGAAAGCCATGCTTCCGAAGAAATCTGTTCTGCGCATAATTCTGCCACAAAATACGCTTTGCAATCCCTGCGGACGCAATCGGTGCCTTCAGGATCTTAAATCTTTTGTCTTTTGTATAATGCAGAAAGGTATCCGCATTATCCTCGGATACCAGCAAAGTAAATTCAAATGGATCTTCCAGCCTGCCTAGCCCGTCCAGAAGGTTCCGGATAAAGGATTCCGTTCCCCCCACTTTGCCGGGCCGAAGCCACAGGAGATCAATCGCCGTCTTTTCCATCTTCCAGCTCCCTGATCCTTTTCTCCAGCATGCTGAGCTGTTGGATCAATATTCTGATCTTAAGCTGCTGTCTGGACACAATTGATGTCAGCGTCATCAGTATCATAAAGATAAACGCAAGGCACATCAGATACAGACCGTTCATATTGCTCTGAATGCCGAACAGCCCTACAATCTTCATCAACAGCTCCGGGAAGAAGATCATGATCGCCATCACAACTCCCGCAGCCAGCCAGATCAGCGTATATTTCAGTTCCAGCATTTTCTGCTTCAGATAATGCAGTATGATGATAAAATAACAGATCACCGCCACAATCAGGGTGATTTGCAGATTCCGTGGTATCATTTCTGTCTCTTTCCTCTCCTGAATCCAAAGCTGAGTCTTCTGATCAGCATCGCCAAGGTAACTTTACACATATAATAAACAGACTTCTTCAGCGTGATCGAACTTGTACCGCTCTCGCGCTCCCGCATGATCACAGGATATTCCCTGACTTTTCCTCCATGGACAGCCGTGATGACCATAGCCTCCGGCTCCGGATAATCTGCCGGATAATCCTTCGCAAAAATACCGATGAATCTTCTGTTCACCAGACGGTATCCGCTCGTGATATCCTTGACGCGTACTCCGGTAAGAATCCATCCAAGCACACTCAGAAAGGTAATGCCTGTCCGGCGCAGCTGTGAGGACTGAAAGCCTTCCTTCTCCACAAACCGCGAACCGATCACACAGTCGGCCTCTTCACTCTCCATACAGGCAAGCATGTCCTTCAAAAAGGCCACATCATGCTGTCCGTCTCCATCGATCTGCACCGCATAGTCGTAACCCTTGTCCCACGCATAGCAATATCCGGTCTGTACGGCTCCGCCAATTCCCATGTTGATTGGCAGATTCAGCACCTGATAACCCCTGCGTCTGCATACCTGTGCTGTATTGTCTGTTGAGCCGTCATTGATGATGATGTAATCATACTGCGGATATTGCTCTGTCAAATTGTCTACTACCTTCTCAATATTACCGGCCTCATTGTACGCCGGAATGATGATCAGGACTTTCTTTTCTCTTTCCATCTGGTTATCCAACTCTTCCCATGTGTTTTCCACAGTTCCCAAAGCAGTACTATATAGCTCATATAAAAGATACCAAAATTATAAACCATATATCTCTGTTGTCCAAAAAAGATAATAGAGATGACTCCGATCAGAATCAGATTCACCCCGAGCACTGCTGCCATGAAGGAAGCCGCCCCCTTATCTGTCCTGCCATCTGCAAAGCCCCATATCATCAAAGCAAGTGCCGACAGATACAACAGCAATGTAGCGATATGACACAACAGGTAGATCGGTGCGATCTGGAAGAACACGGTACTGATAAATGCCTGCGGCATCAGCATCAGGGTATGGTACAAAAATCTTCCGAAATGCGCTTTCAGCAGAGTCACTCCAATCTGAAGCTGCTGCCCGTTGCGGACCGTCGCATAGTCCTGTTGTGCATATACGTCCGCATGTTCTTCATAATACTCATTCTGCGCATTTGTACAAATGCCTCCAATACGCCCGATTCCCCCAACAATATCCTTCCACATCCACAGTCCGGGAGTGGCATAGACATAGCGGCACTGTTCTTCGTCCACTGCCTGAAACATTGCCAGATAGATCTCCTGCATCTCCTGCTCTTCAAACAGCCTGTAATCCTGTTCCTCCGCTTCGTACATGGTTCTGGACAAAATTAATGTGACATACTGGTTCGGAGCCGCAATGTAACGCTGCGCATGTGCCTCGCTCTCAGCCCTCACTGTCTCGGCATCTTTATCTCCATTTCCCTGCTCCTGTGCATGTTCCTGATTGTAACGGACAATATTTCGCACGATCTGCTGCTGATAAGCACTGCTGATACGGCTTGTCAGCCAGATTCCCGAAAGACTGATCACTGCACAGCCTGCCAGTCCAAGCAGCGCCAGAAACCATCCGGGCAGTCTGCCTTTCTTTCTTTTTGTCATCAGGATATACCAGAATACCAGACCACAGACACCATACAGGATCTGCATCTGGGCTCTCAGTGCCGACAGAAAAACCACCATGAAAAGGAGTGCCAGAAACCATCTGGCATTTTTTTCCCAGATGCTCTTTAGCAGAGCACCCATAAACAGATAGAAAGCCGCATAGGCAATTCCCTCTGTCAGAATTGTCTGGGTCGTCATTCCCTCCGGCAGGTTCGTCGTAAACGGAAGCATCCCGAACAGAAAACACCCATATCCCATAAAATAAGGCAGTTCAAACCGCTTTCTGAGCATCGCAACAAACAGCATCAGAGAGACTGTCGCAAAAACAGCCTGCTCCCAGTTCACCGCTATTAAGTATATTTCTTCTCCAAACAGAAACCTGTTAAGCTGCAAATACAGCGGATAGACCGGCATAACCCCTTCTGCATAACGCAGAACTGTCATATAGCTTTCACTGTCACTGTACAGAACCGGCTCTCCGGTGCCGGGCAGCCGGAAAAGCAACAGTCCAAGTATTGCCAGTGACAGATAAAAGAAAATATCTGTCCGCTTTTTGTTCCCACGCAACACTTTTATTCTCCTCCGAATACATCTTCTTTCTTTTTCTCGGTAACCTTGCCGTCTCCGACTTCGTAGATCGTATCCACATTGCGGATCGTCGTCAGTCTGTGTGCAATAATGATCATGGTCTTCAACCCCTGTAAATGATCAATGGCCTCCATCACGGCACTCTCTGTCTCATTGTCCAGTGCCGAGGTTGCCTCATCAAGCACCAGAATCTCCGGATCATGGTACAATGCTCTCGCTATTCCGATACGCTGTCTCTGTCCACCGGAGAGACGCACACCACGGTCTCCAACGATGGTATCCAGTCCATGAGGCAGACTGTCAATAAATTCTGTAAGCTGTGCCTTCTCTACCGCCGTTTTCACCGCGTCCTCATCAATTTCAGCCTTTTTTACACCGAATGCAATATTATTTCGTATCGTATCATCCGACAGATAGATCACCTGTGGGATATAACCCACCTGTGCATGAAAGGTCTTAGGTTTTTCATGGATATTGATGGTATCTGCCATCACTGTACCCTTCTGAGGTACCAGCAATCCCAGAATAATATCCACCATCGTCGTTTTGCCTGCGCCGGAGGCCCCGATAAATGCCACTGTCTTTCCTTTCGGGATCGTCAGGCAGGCTCCATCGATTACCGGCTCTTCCGTGTCCGGATAGAAGTAGGTCACATCCTTAACCTCGATCGCCTTCTCCAGATTCCATTTCTCTGCCACCTCATGATCCTGTTTCTCTACATATTCTTCAATCTCCACGAGATCCCGGTAGATCAGGTCCACAGAGGGGAACGCATACAGCATATTCGTTGCATATTCGTTGATTCTTCCCACGCAGGGCATCAGCCGGAAGGCTGCCACCGCAAAAACCGTAAGCTGCGGGATATAATAGATCAGATCGGCTTCTCCAAATGTCATCTTCACGATAATGGCAATCAGAAGACCCGTGATTGCAACTGCTTCGACCAGATACTTCGGCAGAATGGAAATCGTACGGGAAAGTCTCAAGCCCCTTGCAAATTTCGTGTAATATTTCCGGTACTCGTCGATGAAAAAGGAATCTCTCTCCAGAATCTTGATCTCCTTGATCCCTCCAAGTGCCTGATTCATCCACTGATAAATCTTGCCCTGATATACCTGGTTATCACGGCCGAGCTGGTTGCTGTACCTTCTGGTACAGGCAAGAAAGGTACCCACGAAGACCACCAGAAGAGACACCACGATGATCGTGATGGATTTGCTGACAAAGAGCAGATAGATGCCAAGTGTCAGACACACCACCAGCTCTGTCGCAAGTTCCATAAAATACAATACGACCTGCATAAACCTTCCGGTATCCTCCTGGATCGTTCTCTGTAAGGTCGCGATATTCTTATTCAAATGAAAGGTATACGGCTCCTTCATATAGGTTTCCAGCAGTCTTGTCGAAAGCCGCATCTGTGTACTGTAAGAGAACTTATAAATACAATTCTTCTCAACAATCAGATAAATATTCTTCAGAAGATAGACTGCAATGATCGCACAGGACAAAGCGATCATAAAACTCTTGGTGCTGTCAAAATGCAGCCCATCGTAGAACATTCTCAGATACCAGGTCTTCTGAATGGACTGTGGGTTCGATATGATATTGATAAACGGCATAAAGATCGTGACACCCAGAAGCTCCAGAAAGCTTCCGATCACAACCGCCACCAGCAACAGAGCGATTTTTCTCTTATCTTTTTTTGTAAAAATATATCCCAGCTTGGTAAAAATACTTTTCTTTTTCTGCTTACTCATGGTAAGGATGTTCCTCCTGCTACAGCCAGACTTTGATCTGCTGTAGATATTCTGTATAACCGGCCTCCCTGTTAGCCTCTTCTCCTACAATCTCATGCTTTTCAAGCGGTATCTTATGATCTGCTCCCCGCACATACCACTCGTACTCCATATCCAGATTGCCAATATCCAGAACACGATATCCCTTCTCGAAAAGTTCCATCGCGATAAACTTCGCTGCAACCCCCACCGAGAGCAGAAACAGTCTGTCCCTGTCATACTGCATACAGGCTTCCAGAATGCGGTTCAAAGAGCCATAGGCATCCTTCGGTGGACAGATGATACGCTCTACCCCGGCTGCCCGGCCAAGCAGATCATTCCCGACTCCGTTGTGGCTTCTCTCTCCTTCTACCACCACCACGCTTCGATCCTTCCAGATATCCCGGATTCCATCATACCACTGTGCGCAGCGGCTCTTGTCTTTTGCGAAATAATAGCACCGGGAAATAAACGTAGAATAATATACCCTGTCAGGATTACAATATTTCTCGTAGGTTTTACGGCACATTAACAGGTGATCCCGCCAGAACTGTCTGCTTTCTTTGGTGTGGTCTGACAGAGTATCAAACACCCCCGGAATTGTCACGATCAGATCATCATACGGATAGACAAGAATTTTTTTCAGCCCTTCGGCAATTTCCGGCTGCGCTTTCTGAAGCACCAGATCACGCCCCTTGATCATAACGATCTCGCCATCCCCGAACCGGACCATACTCTTTTCCGTGTGCAGAAGCTCGTCTATCGTCTCATCAATACTGTGCACTTTTATTTTATTATGCAAAATGTCCTTCTCGTAGAGAAAGTACAGGATCGCTCCCAAAATATCTTTTATTTTCTGTTTCATAACTTCTCGCTTTTGATACGCTCTGCCATCTGCACGACACTGTCATAATATTTATCAAAATTATATTTCTCCAGCAAGGCCCGATACCCGGCGGCTCCCATGGCTTTCATCTTATCTCTGTCACAGAGCATTGCCTCCAGCTGCCTTTGTAAATCCTCTTTATCACAGTCTCTGAACAGGTAGCCCGTCACCCCATGCTCTACATAGCAGGCACTTCCATTACTGTCGCTGCAAATAACCGGCAATGAATAGCTCATCGCCTCGATCTGAGAAATAGATGCCATCTCCCGCGTACTCGGAATCACAAAAAGATCCGCCCTTAAATACTCTTCCTCCATCCGGCTGCGCGGCACATTGGTCTTAACCGTCACAAGATCCTCGATTCCCTGTTCTTTTCTGTAGTCAAGAACCTCCTGGTGATATCCCTTCTGAAAAGCAGTGGTAGCCTCCCCGATCAGGGTAAGGTGTATTTTATACCGGTCTGCCAGATTTTTTACAACCTCCATCATCATCAGATGATGCTTGCGGATCTCGTACTTCCCGATACACAGAATCTGAACAGTATCATCCTTAAAATAAGTTCTCTCCTCCGGAGCCTTTCGGGGATTGATCACAAACGGTACAAAATAATCGTTCGGTTTAATACTTGTCCCCTGTTTCTTCGTTCCGATCACCGGTGTCATCCGCAGCTTTGGAGAAAGTCTGTCTACCAGCCGATGTGCCAGATCCGTCTTGACCGGCTCTGACCAGAGCGGCGTCTGATTGTACAAAATACAGGGATATCCCTTTTTCCTGCAGACCAGATATGCCACAATGGAATACATGGATTTCTCCCGCAGGATCACAATATCCGGTTCAAAATCATAGATTACTTTTTTCAGCTTCCCAATCGGAGGAAACCCATGTTGGATCTTATATACGATAGCCTCCGGATTCTTTCGATGGAGCACATGCATATACAGGTAATCTATTACCCTGTACAGACGAGAATATCCAAGTACAACCGGCTTCACACAGCTATAATCCTCTATGATCGCCGTATAATGACTGATAAAGCAGATCTGATGTCCGTGTTCCTTCAGATCCTGCATGATATCCATCTGGTTTGTGTGATAACGCGGTGCTATATACAAAAATTTCATGTTTTTTCCCATTCGTTCTGCGTAGCTGGGGTGGATAGAATAGAATAAACTATTCTATGTAACTATTCAGAACCCCATTCGCAAAATCGCTGCTATGCAGCTCTTCTTTTGCTCATGTGGTTACTTCGCCATATAAATTTGACATTCTGTATCCATGCAAGCATGAACAGAAGTCAAATTTGCATGGCTCTGAATAGTTACCATTTTACTATATCTTATTTTCTGTGTAAAATACAGACCCTTATTTTTGTCACAAGCTCTGCCGTCAGGCATGTCAATGCAAAAGCTGCAAACGGCATGATCCAGGCCAGTACCTTGTTATCTCCCACCCCTGTTCGCTGCAAGATAAGCTGCAGTGTCTTGATCACCGCCACCTGCAATATATAAATCAACGAGGCATTTCGGTCCACAAACTCTAAATACCATGAGGCACATCCTGTCTTCTTTCCGTCTCTATATGCCACATACATAAAAGAAAAAAGTGCAAGAAGCAATGTTCCCAGATAAAGCTCGCTATCCGGTATCAGGCAAGTCTCCACAGCTCCGAGCACTGCACAGAAAACAATCAGCACGATCATTATCTTTCGTGTCATTTTGCATGTCGTCGGATTTTCCTGCCGTTCCCTGATCAGGTATCCTGCCAGAAAGCAGGGTACTCCACAAAACAGCCAGTTTCGCACATAGGGAATCTGCAAATTATGCCCCAGACCTGTCAGCGCTTCGCCCAGCACCAGATTTCCCAAAAGCAGTACTGCGGTAACCGCCTTTCCTGCCCTGCTATACCATTCCTTTCCCTGCTGATTTCTTCCGGAAAGTACAACAGCAAACAAGAGCAGCAACAGATAGCAATACCACAACGCTCCCAGAAACCACAGGTGGCCTCGAAGAGGTGTCTCATTAAACAACAGAAAGATCAGCAGTTTTTTCCAGTTGAGATTCTCTGCTGTCCACACTGCCACATTTTCTCCTGTTAAGCAAAGATATGCCAAATCCCACACCAGATAAAACAGGTTTGCACCAACGATTAGTTGAAACAAATGCCCTGCCCTTTTCCTGAGTTTCGACCTTGAAATCCGGTAACTGTAAAATCCCGCTATCATGAAAAATACCGGCACACCAAAAGAAGCTACCCCTCGGATAATTTCTCCCGCCCTGCCCGGAAATTTGCAGTGTATCAAAAAAATGGCGGTCACGGAAAGCATTTTAAGCTGATTGACCGCCTGATTTCTTTCTGTATGTTCTTCTGCTTTCTTTTTATCTCTGACTTCGTTGTCCATCATTTATCCTGTCCGCCATCCTGGGCTTCCGGAATAAACCGGTTCTCTTTCAGACTGTATTTGCCGCCCTTTAAGAACTTATGCTTTACTACCCACCAGCCGGGTACCCAGATATATTTGTGCATCGCAGGCGAAGCTGATCCGATCATCCAGCAGTTTCTGTCGCATTTCTTCGTACACTCACGCACCTGTCTGGCCTGTTCGGAATTCCAAAGCTCGTCCCAGGACTGCTCCTTCAGATTGCCCATAACTGCCTTCTGTGCCATTCCGTTGCAGGGAATGACATCACAGAACGGATCGATGAAAAACGCATTCTTGGACATATCGCACGGCAGTAATCTCTTATTTCCATAGATATAGTTGATGAGTCCGTGGTTAAAATATGCGCGGAACCATTTCTTGGGCGACTTGCTTTTCAAAAGCTCATTGATCAGCTTCTCAAAATTCTGCGCTACCTTGTACTTGTCATCTATCTTGTTGTCTGTCTTACGGAAGTAAAACGAGTTGTGCAGAGTTGCTGTTGCAAACTCCATTCCCATATCATTCGCAATGTTGTACAGTGGAACCAGATCCTCGCAGTTCATATCCTGTACCGTCATGCCAAATCCTACATCGGGGTGTTTCATTTCCACCAGTGTTTTGAGTGTATTATACCCTCTGTTAAAGCCGTCCGGGATACCACGGATCTTATCATTGGTCTCCTGCAGGCCCTCGATACTGATACGGATTCCGACCTTCGGAAATTCCTTGCAGAGAGCTATAATGCGGTCCGTAAAATATCCATTGGTCGAAATAACGATACGATCCGACTTCTTGTACAGTTCCCGCACAATGTCCGGGATATCCTGTCTGATAAAAGGCTCCCCTCCCGTAATATTGGTAAATGCCATCTCCGGCAGCTTCTTGATCTCTTCCAGTGTGATCTCTTCACTCGGCTTAGTCGGGTCCTTAAAGCAGTCACACATATTACATCTGGCGTTGCAACGATATGTTACAATCACCGTTCCATATAAAGTTCTGCGTGCCATCCTGATTCCTCCTAATGCTTACAGTTCTCTATTATCTCTAACAGTTTAGCACAATATGTCTGTGCTGTGTCAAAATTCGTCTCTCTACAGTTCTCATGGTACTGCCTGCAAAGCTGTGGATTGTCCCACAGTCTCCGGATATGTTCGGTAAGCTCCTCCACATCTCCGCCGCGAAACAGCTCTCCAGTATAGCCTGCACGGACCAGTTCTCCACTTCCACCCAGATCCGAAGCAAGCACGGGCGTTCCGTAAATCTGCGACTCCATCACGGAAAACGGACAGTTTTCATACCATTCTGATGGATAGACACTGAACCTTGCCCCCGCAATCAGTTCCTTCAGTTCCTTACCACTCAGAAATCCTCTGTTTGTGACATTTTTTACCTGCCCGACCTCTTTTTCCAGTGGACCGGTTCCCGCGAACACAAACGGGATGTCCGGCAGCGCCTCTGCCACTTTCAACAGTGTCAGAGTGCCTTTTTCCTGCGCATACCGTCCAAAATAGAGTACGTAGTCCGCACTTTTTTCAGATATAAATTGTTCTTCTGTATCGATAAAGTTGTGGAGCATCACCGTCTTTTCTTCCAGAAGCGGATCGGTGTCCAGCTGGTTCTTCATAAACTGGCTCGGACAGATGATCACATCCACCAGACCATAAGTCTTTCTTCTGGCATAGTACTGTGCCTCCAGAGTTCCCAGCATGCTCTTGATCCTGGAATTATGGATGCAGCGGTTCTTCGTACACTGCTTGAAGTTGCCGCCGCGACAGTCAAAACAGATTCTTCCGTCAGAAGGAACTCTCATCATATGGTTCGGACATACCCACTGGTAATCGTGCGCCGTGTAGAGAATGGGAATCTTTCTTCCTGTCTTTTGCTCATACTCCTTCACCGCATAGATTACAGATGGGGTAATCTGAAAGTTAATGTTATTCAAATGCACCACATCCGGCGCAAAATCCTTCAGTACAAGCTGCATTTTGCGCTTTGCCTCGCGCGAGTAGATAATCCGGAATGGATACAGGAGCTTCTGCAGCTTCCCGCCATGAAAATCCATGTTGGAAGTGTACACCTGTGCATGGTTTCCTACCACTCTGCCCTCATGCTCCATGCCGAAGTACTGAACCTCATGCCCTTCTTTTTCCAACTGCTCGCCTAATTTAAAAATATACGTCTCCGATCCCCCATTGGGATACAGGAATTTATTTACCATTAAAATCTTCACTGTCTAACTCTCTCTTTTCGTATACAAATCCAGCGTCTCTCTCACAACCTCATCCCAGTTGTACTTGCCACAGATAAAATCTGCGCTCTCTTTC
>CAKRPS010000033.1 GCA_934385475.1 uncultured Lachnospiraceae bacterium
ATTGAAACCGCCGTGTACCGAACGGTACGCACGGTGGTGTGAGAGGACGGCGGTTAGTCACCGCCTCCTACTCGATTCTCGTCTCTGTTGTGGCGATGGGAAAAATGCAGGCACTTGTGCAGGCAGATTTGTGCTATACTAAAAAATACGGGTGAATCAATCCGTAGACATCAAAATAGCGGCAAAGGAGAGAAATCTGTGTCCCTGCAATTTTATTTTGGAGCCTCCGGCTCCGGCAAGAGCCGAAAACTTCATGAGGATATCATCCGGGCATCTATGGAAAACCGGAAGACATCATACCTGCTGATCGTCCCGGATCAGTTTACCATGCAGACACAGATGGATCTGGTGCTGGAACACCCTAACCATGCCATTATGAATATCGATGTTCTGAGCTTTGGCAGACTGACCCACAGGATTCTGGAGGAGACCGGCGGGATGGAGATGCCGGTTCTGGATGATACGGGAAAGTCGCTGGTGCTTCGCAAGGTGGCCCGGCAGGAGATGGACAGGCTGCAGGTGATCGGAAAGTATCTTCACAAGATAGGCTATGTCCATGAAATAAAATCAGCCATCTCGGAGTTTATGCAGTACGGCATTGGCAGCAGGGAATTGCAGGAGCTTACAGAGTATGCCCAAAGTCATGGGGCATTGCAGCGCAAATTACAGGATCTGGGTGTTTTATACCAGGCCTTTCAGGACTATATCAGAGAAAAATATATCACAACGGAGGAGACGCTGGACAGGCTGTGTGAGGCTCTGCCCGGGTCGGAGATCATAAAGAACAGCGTCATCGCCTTTGACGGCTTTACCGGGTTTACGCCGGTGCAGTACCGTGTGATCCGTGAACTGCTCAGGCTGGCGGGGAAGGTGATCGTCACGGTCACGATTGATGAGCGGGAAGACCCTTACCGGATGGATGCGGAGCAGAGGCTGTTCCATCTGAGCAAGAAGACGGTGGCGGATATCCGAAGGATTGCACAACAAATTGAGGTAAAAGAAGAACCCTGTGCCAGATGCACTGAGAAGCTACAGGGAAGGCTGCCGCGCTTTCAGGATAATGAGGAGCTGGCCCACCTGGAGCGTGAACTGTTCCGCTTTCCGGTGACGACCTATGAAGAGGAACCGCAGAGAATCCATCTGCTTGAGGCGACCTCGCCAAAAGAGGAGGTAAGACAGACCTGTATTGCGATTGGCAGGCTTTTGGAGAGATCGTTAAAGGAGGACGGGGGAAGTCTGCACTACCGGGATATCGCCGTTGTGACAGGCAGTATGGAGGTGTACGGCAGGCTTCTGGAGGAGGAATTTCTGAAATTCGGGATTCCGGTCTATCTGGATCATACCAGAGGAATTCTGGGAACCGCTTTTGCAGAGTACATACGAAGTGCATTACAGATCGTATTACAGGATTTCAGCTATGAGTCGGTATTTCATTATCTCAGGACGGGACTGACGGACTTTACGGCAGAGGAGACGGACCGGCTGGAAAACTATGTGAGACGCTTTGGAATCCGTGGCAGAAAGCGGTGGGGAAGCCTTTTTGTCAACCGTGAGGACAGCCGGGAAGAGGAAGATGCAGCTACCGAGAGACTGTCCCGCTACAATGCCATGCGGGAAAAGCTGATGGAGCAGCTTGCGCCGTTGCTGCGTACGGCGAAGACGACAGGGGAGCGTGTCAGGGGACTATATGACTTCCTTGTGGAGAACAGGCTGCAGCAAAAGCTGGCAGATTATGAAGCCTTTTTTGAAAAACAGGGCGACCTGCCAAGGGCGAAGGAGTACGGACAGCTCTATGTGCTTGTCATAGACCTGCTCGACCAGATCAACAGCCTGTTAGCCGAAGAAGAGATGGACGCGAGAGAATTTGCGGATATTCTGGATTCGGGTCTTGCGGAGATCACGGTGGGAACGATACCGCAGAACGTAGACCGTGTGGTGGCGGGAGATATAGAGAGAACGCGGTTGAAACAGGTGAAGATCCTGTTCTTTCTGGGGATCAACGATGGCAATATCCCGAAAGGCATGGGAAAAGGTGGAATCCTCTCCGACATCGACAGAGAATTTTTGCAGCAGTCGGATCTGGAACTGGCTCCGACACCGAGACAGCAGATGTATATCCAGAGGCTGTATCTGTATCTGAATATGACAAAGCCCTCTGAGCAGCTGTATTTATCCTATGCTCTGGTGGGAAATGACGGAAAGTCGCTCCGGCCGGCCTATCTGATCGGGCTGGTGCAGAAGCTGTTTCCGAAGCTTTGTGTGGAATATCCGGAGAGAGAGCCGGTTTTGGAGCAGCTGGTGAACCGTGTGGACGGGATGGATTTTCTGGTCGATGAAATGCGGGAGTACGCAGCCGGAAGACTGGAGGAGCGCCGAGAGAAAGAGCTGTATACCTTTTATCATTGCTATTTGCAGGAAAAGAGCTGTAAGGATGAGGTGAAGAAGCTTACGGATACTGCCTTCTACCGCTATGAAGGAGGTGTGCTGTCTGCGGCTGTGACAAAGGCGTTGTATGGAAGCGTTCTAAAGAACAGTGTGAGCAGGCTTGAAAAGTATGCGGCGTGTGCGTATGCACATTTTCTACAGTATGGACTGCTGTTGAAGGAGCGCGGCGAGTACACCTTTGAAGACGTGGACATGGGAAATGTTTTTCATGGTGTGCTGGAGATCTTCTCGCGCAGGCTCCCCGAAAAGGGATACACCTGGTTTGATTTTCCGCAAGGGGAAGCGGCTGCCATGCTGCGGGAGGCACTGGAAGAATATGCGGTGAATTATGACCATACCACCCTGTACAGCAGCGAGAGGAACCGGTATCTGCTGCGAAGGATCGAGAGGATTCTGAACAGGACGGTATGTACCCTTCAGACGCAGCTGAAGAAGGGGGCTTTCGTGCCGGAGCAGTTTGAGATGTCTTTTTCGGTGCTGGAGGATCTGGATGCTCTCAACATCTCCCTGAGTGAACAGGAGAAGATGCGTCTGCGGGGCAGGATCGACCGGATCGATACCTGTGAGGAGTCAGACAAGGTGTATGTCAAGGTTATTGATTATAAATCCGGCAGCCGGAAATTTGATCTGGCGGCGTTGTATTATGGCTTGCAGTTACAGCTTGTTGTGTATATGAACGCGGCTGTGGAGGCGGAGCAGAAGAAACATCCCGGCAAAGAGATTATCCCTGCAGCCATGCTGTACTACCATGTGGCAGATCCTATGATCGATGAGGGGGAGAGACTGACGGAAGAGGAGCTGAACCGGCAGATCCTGCGGGAACTCAAGATGACAGGAATTGTCAATGAAAATGAGGAAAGCGTCCGGCTGCTGGATCAGCAGTTTACGGATAAGTCGGATATTCTTCCGCTGGAGCGGAAAAAGGATGGCTCGTACACAGCAAGCTCCGGGGTGATCTCTCCGGAGGATATGAAAACGGTGTCCGACTATGTGCATGAGAAGATCAAGGAGATCGGCAGGGGGATCCTGGATGGAAACATAGCGGTTGATCCCTGCGAACAGGGCAGCAGCCATTCCTGTACCTATTGTGCCTACAAAAGTGTGTGCGGATACGATGAGCGGATTGAAGGATACCGCACAAGACGACTGCCGAAGCTTGACAGGGACGAGGCTCTTGAAAAGATGAGGGAGCGCATAAAATAACAGAAGGAGAAGACAGAAAACCATGGCGATTTCTTTTACGGAAAAGCAGCAGCAGGTGATTGATTCGCGGGGACGCAATCTGCTGGTGGCAGCGGCAGCCGGTTCAGGAAAGACAGCGGTACTGGTAGAGCGTATTGTCAAAAAGATCAGTGATGCAAAGCATCCTGTCGATATCGACAGGCTTCTGGTCGTGACCTTTACAAGCGCAGCGGCGGCACAGATGCGGGAGAGGATCAGCAATGCCATCGCGGACAGACTTTCCGGTGATCCGGAGAATGAACATCTGCAAAGACAGGCAACACTGCTGCACAATGCACAGATTACCACAATTGACAGCTTCTGCCTTTTCGTTCTGCGCAACCAGTTTCATACGATCGGTCTGGACCCTGGCTTCCGGATCGGGGACGAGGGGGAATTGAAGCTTTTGCGGGCCGATGTGCTCTCCGGGGTATTGGAGGAGCAGTATGCGGCAAAGGAGCCGGAGTTTCTGCACTGTATGGATTATTTCAGCACCGGCAGCAGGGACGATGCGGTGGAGGAGATCGTGCTGAAGCTCTATGATTTTGCCATGAGCAATCCCTTCCCGGAAGAGTGGCTGGAGCAGCGAAAGCAGGACTATTGTCTGCCACAGGATGCAGAAGGGGATTTTGAGAGCGTTGGCTGGGTGCACAGCATGATGGAAGAGACTGTGAGACGTCTGCGGGGCTGCAGGGAACAGCTACAGGCGGCAGAGCATGTCTGTGAGGAACCGGACGGGCCATATTTTTACGGGGAACTGCTGGAAAGAGAACGGGAAATGCTGGAGGCACTTCTACATGTCTGTGAGAAAAAGGAAGCGGATTTTGATAAGGTGTGTGCCGCGTTTGAAAAGCCGCGGTTTGACAGGCTACCCTCTAAGAAAGACGACTCGGTCAATCCGGCAAAGCGTGAACTTGTGAAAGCGCAGAGAACTGCGGTAAAGGACACGTTGGGAGAACTGCGGGAGGCGTATTTCGGGCAGACGAAGGAGCAGATCAGAGAGCGGATGGAGGTATGTGGCAGGGCTGTCTGTGCGCTGGTTGATCTGGTGCTGCGTTTTAAGCAGGCCTTTGATGAGAAAAAGCGGGATAAGAACCTGCTGGATTTTGATGACGTGGAGCATTTTGCGCTGGCGGTTCTCGTCAGACGCGGCGTAGATGGCAAGGTGGAGCCGACTGAGACTGCCGGGGAGTACCGGAGCTTCTTTGAGGAAATCATGATCGACGAGTATCAGGACAGCAACCTGGTACAGGAATATCTGTTGGCGGCCATCTCCGGAGAAGAGGAAGGGCGTTATAACCGCTTTATGGTGGGAGATGTCAAGCAGAGTATTTATAAATTCCGTCTGGCCAGACCGGAGCTGTTCCTTGAAAAATATGAGACTTATGAAAAGACAGACCCGGCACAGGCGATGAAGATCGATCTTCACCAGAACTTCCGGAGCCGTGAAGAAGTGCTGACAAGCACAAACAGTATTTTTTCCCAGCTGATGGGGAAAGAACTGGGGGGAATTGTGTATGACGAGGCAGCCGCCCTGCATCCGGGGGCAGCATATCCACAGCCGCAGGAGAAGGAAGCAGACCAGACGGAACTGCTTTTGTTCCAGACAGGAGACAAGCCGGATGAGCTTTCTGTGAAGGAACAGGAGGCTTATGGGGTCGCGGCGAAGATCAAGGAGCTTCTTGCAGATTTTCAGGTTACGGAAAACAGTGCGTCAGGAGTGACAATGCGAAAGGCACGTTACCGGGATATTGTAATTCTGCTGCGGACAACCTCCGGATGGGACGAGGTTTTCAAGAGAGTGCTGGAGGAGCAGGGAATCCCTGTTCACATGACATCGAGAACCGGATATTTTGCGGCCCAGGAGATTCAGGAGCTTCTGCATTTCTTAAGAGTGCTTGACAATCCCCTGCAGGATATTCCGCTGTATGGGGCGCTGCATTCCTATATAGGCGGGTTTGAGGAGGAAGAGATTGCAAAGATCCGGGCGGACGGCGGCGGAGCGATGTACCTGTATGATGCCTTGTGCTGTTATCCACAGAAGGAGACAGCCGCAGAGAATGAAGAAGCGCTTGCCCGGAAAATACAGCAGTTTCTGGAAAAGATTGCGCGCTACCGGAAGATGGCAGCTTACCTGCCGGTACAGGAGTTATTACAGACAATTCTGCGGGAGACCGGATACCTGCATTATGTGGCAGTGAAGCCGGATGGCGGCAAGCGGAAAGCCAATGTGCAGATGCTGCTTGTCCGGGCGGCAGAGTATGAGAAGAGCAGCTATTTCGGTCTGTATCATTTTCTGAGGTATATGGAACAGCTTGAAAAGTACGAGGTGGACTACGGAGAGGCCGGACTGCTCGATGAGAATGCGGATGTCGTCCGGCTGATGAGTATTCACAAGAGCAAAGGATTGGAGTTCCCGATCTGTTTCGTGTGCGGACTGGCCAAAAGATTTCAGACGAGAGATTCCTCGGCGCATCTTGTCGTGGATACGGATGAAGGGATTGGCGTTGACTATGTGAATCCGCAGCTGCGCATACGGGGGCGGGATGTAAGACGTCGGGTAGTTGCCGAGAAATTGCGGAAGGACAATCTGGCGGAGGAACTGCGAATCCTTTATGTTGCCATGACCAGGGCGAAGGAAAAGCTGATTCTCACAGGAACCTTGAAGTCAGCCGAGAAGTCGGCGGTGAATCTGAGTGCACTGCAAGGCAGAAAGGAAAGAATGCTCCCCTATGAGCGTCTGCTTTCAGCGTCCTGTCTTCTGGACTGGATTCTGGCAGCTCTTGCGCGGAATCACTGTATGGATGTGCTGTATGAGACGGCGGGACTTGCCTGTGCCGCTGAAAATCCGTTGTATGAAGAAGCGATGCGGATCCGGGTGAGTCTGGAGACGTGGGAAGACACGGTTTTGCAGGAGATGGAAGAGACGGTGGGAAAGGATGTGCGTCTTGGCAGATTACGGTTGTCTGATGCGCAGAAGGACACGGATGCAGAACTTATGACAGTGATGTCAGAAAGATTTGCCTATGAATATCCGCACCAGAACCTTGCAGAGCTCTATACCAAGACGACGGTGTCGGAATTGAAGAAAGCCGGCATGCAGGAGGAACTGGAGGCTTCGGCAAAGTTGTTTGAGGAAGAACCGATAGTACCCTATCTGCCGCGCTTTATCAGGGAGGATGATACTGTCACCGGAGCGCAGAGAGGAACGGCATTCCACAAGGTAATGGAACTGCTGGATTTTGCACGTCTTTATAAGGTGCTGGAGGATGGAGAAACGCCAAAGGAGCAGAGCGTGAAGCGGTTCATGAAGGAAGAACTGCGTTCCATGCTGGCTTCGGGGCGGCTGCCGAAGGAGTATGCCGAGGCGGTTTCAGAGAGCAAAATATGCCGGTTTCTGGAGAGTGATTCGGCTGGAAGGATGGCCCGGGCGGCACAGCGCGGACAACTTTACCGGGAACAGCCTTTCGTGCTCGGAATACCGGCAAGCCGTCTGCGGGAGGAATTTCCGGAGAGTGAGACGGTGCTGATGCAGGGTATCATCGATGTTTTCTGGGAAGAGGAGGACGGCATTGTTGTGCTGGATTATAAGACCGATGCCGTGCAGCTGCCGGAGGAGCTTGTGAAGCGTTACCACGTACAGCTTGACTGCTATGCGCAGGCGCTTGAGAGAATCTACACGGACCCGGTCAGCAGGGAAGGCAGACGGGTGAAGGAAAAGGTGATCTACTCCTTTAAACTGGGAGAGGAGATCAGGCTTTGACCTTTCTGGCGGAAGAAAATGGCTGTCTGTGTGGTTTGCATGGACAGGGGCGATATGATAGAATGTGGAAAAAGTGAGGAACGAAATGAATCTGAGGGAGAAATGGAACAGGAAAGCCGAAAATCCCTATAGCCTGACACTTTTGCTGACGGTTCTGTGTATAGCGGTCACGATCGTCGCCGGAATGGTGATGCTGCACTTTTACCGGAGCGGACTGATCGACGAGACACAGAAGGAGACCTACGATAGATATTATGTGATGATCACGGAGGATCGCAAATCTGCTATCTGGGCATCCATCTATGAAGGGGCCAGAACACGGGCACTTGAGGATAATGTGTACGTGGACTGGCTGGGGGATAATCTGTTTGAGGAGTATTCCCGGGAAGAGTTGATGGACATCGCAATCGCTTCTGGCGTGGATGGGATTATTGTGACGGCGGATGAGAGCGAAGAGATGACGAAGCTGATTGATGAGGCAGCGGAACGTGACATCCCGGTGGTAACTCTTTACGGGGATGATACGCAAAGCGAACGATGCAGTTTTGTGGGGATCGGCAGCTATAATCTGGGAAGAGAGTATGGACGGCAGGCCATGGAGATCATCGCGGACAAACAGAAGGAACAAAAACGGTGGTCCAAAGAGAATCCGGTCCGTATCACGGTGCTGGTCAATGCGTATGCGCAGGATCTGGACCAGAACATCCTCTGCAGCGGAATACAGGAAATGATCGAGCAGGCAGCAGATAAAGAAGCAGGTGTGGAACTGACGCTTATGCCGATCGACGATACCAATGCTTTTTCCGTGGAGGAGTCTATTCGTGATATTTTCATGGAGCAGGAGATTCCCGATATTATCGTGTGCCTGAATGAGCTGAATACAACCTGCGTCTATCAGGCAGTGGTTGACTACAATAAGGTAGGACAGGTGAGCATCCTTGGCTACTATGATTCAGAGACGATCATCAACGCGATCGACCGGAATGTTATCTACTCCACGATCTCGATCGACGCACAGCAGATGGGACAGTTCTGTATCGATGCGTTGCAGGAATATCATGAGCTTGGATACACCAGCCAGTATTTTACAACGGATGTCACGATCATAAACAGACAGAACGTAGAGCAGTATCTGAGGAAGGAGGATGAGGCCGATGAACAAAAGTAGGCTGCAAAGTGCCTCCCTCCAGTTTAAGATCAGCAGTATCTATATTATCACAAACCTTCTGGTGATGGTGGTGAACATGGTGCTGCTCAGTGGGATCAACAGTATGTCCAACAGCCTTGATACGGTTTATCAGGGAAATCTGCACCTGAATGAACTGACAGAAGCGCTTGTCGCCGTGCAGGATGACATGACGGACTATCTGAACTATAAGACCAGTGATTCCCTGGAAGACTATTACCGGAGTGAACAGGCTTACCGGGCGATGATCCAGGAGCTTAACGAAGAGATCACAAGCAGCTCTTTTGACCGCATGGAAAGAAATATCCGGCATATGTCAGAGGAGTATCTGGATGCTGTGGGACAGACCATAGAGGCCAAACGTGGACGAAATGTGGAGAAGTACAGGGTGCACTATGAAAATGCCACCCAGATGTATGAATATATCAACACCTATATTACAAGTCTTAACATGGAGAAATTCAAGAGCAATTCGGAACAGTACAGCGAGCTTCTGGGGCGTTTCCGGCTGTTTGAGACTGCATCAGTGGTAGTTATGCTTCTGGTGATGGGAAGTAATGTAGGAATCATTATCAGTTTCGTGGGAACACTGATCCGGCCGTTGAAAAATCTTGCGAAGTCCGCTGATGAGGTGGCGAAGGGAAATTTCGCGGTGGAACTGCTTCCGGTGGAGACGCAGGATGAGATCAGTATTGTGACGAAGGCATTTAACCAGATGGTGGTAAACATCCGGAAATACATTGAAAAGCTGCGGGAGAGCATGGAGGCGGAACGAGCCATGAAGGAGCGGGAGCTGATGATGGAGACGCACCTGAAGGACGCAAGGCTCAAGTACTTACAGGCACAGATCAATCCGCACTTTCTGTTTAATACCCTGAATGCCGGTGCCCAGCTTGCCATGATGGAGGGGGCAGACCGCACCTATGATTATGTGCAGAAGGTGGCACAGTTTTATCGGTACAATATGAAAAAGAGTCAGGAAACTGTCACGATCGGAGCGGAGATTGAGATGGTGGATTCCTATATTTATATTTTGAATGTGCGTTTTGCAGGGGATATTCACTATGAAAAAAAGGTGGATGAGAGTCTGCTTTCCGTGGAAATGCCGGGTATGATCCTGCAGCCGATCGTGGAGAACTGTGTCAATCACGGGATCCGGGAGATGGGGGATCAGGGCAAAATCCTGCTCTCTGTCTATGCGGTGGAGGATGCTGTCTGTATCAGTATCAAGGACAACGGAATCGGAATGAGCCAGGAGATCATCGATAAGGTGATGAGTGGAACCTACCGGGACGAAAAGATAGCTGCCGGCTCAAACGGAATCGGTATGGACAATGTGATTTCCAGGATGAGGCTGTATACCGGCAATGAAGATGTGATGGATATTTCCAGCGAGGGAAGCGGAATGGGAACGGAGGTATTTCTGTATGTACAAAATAATGCTGGCTGACGATGAGGGAATTGTGATCGATTCCCTGAAATTCATCATAGAGAAGGAATTTGGGAGTGAGTGCAGCGTAGAATTTGCAAAGACCGGAAGAAGTGTGATCGAGCTGGCAGAGACCTTCCGACCGGACATTGCGGTTATGGATATCCAGATGCCGGGCATCAACGGGATCGAAGCCATGAAGGAGATCCGGGAAAACAACAGCAACGTGATCTTCATTATCATGTCAGCCTATGACAAGTTTGATTATGCCAAGGAGGCGATCAAACTCGGCGTACTGGAGTACATCACGAAACCCATGGAAAAGAACCGGATTGTTGCAGCGTTACGTTCAGCGATGGAACAGATCGACAAGGAACGTCGGAAACGCAGCAATGATCTGATGATCCGGGAGAAGCTTGAGACGGTAGTTCCGATTCTGGAAAGCGGACTGATCTATAATGTCCTGCTGCAGGAGTACTTCACCGAAGATGTGGATAACTATAAGACGCTTCTGGAAATATCGCAGGATCACGCGTATATGCTGGCGGTCGTGTGCGGGGATGATCAGGTGGGAAACCACATGACAAACGCGGTCGGCAGCAGTGTGAGGGTGCAGCAGTATGCCGGGGAGCTGCGGGAGGCGCTCAAGGAGGTGTTCCCAGGGTGTATCGTCGGCTCTGCCATGTCCAACAAGATAGCGGTGCTGGTGCCTTATGAGGGGGCGGAGATCGGCTACAATGAGAGAATTTCCCTGATTGAAAAGTCGAGGGAGCTTGTCAGAAATCTCCGCAAAAAGACGGACATTACCTTCCGGATCGGGATTGGTTCGCTCAAAGAGCTGCGCGATGTCAGAGAGTCTTATCAGGAAGGGCTGGATGCGCTGATCAAATCCACCGGAAGTGTCGCACATGCAGATGACCTGCCGATCGGCTGTGATTATGAAGAAGATTATCCGATCCATCTGGAAAAGAGACTTTTTACAGAGGTGGAAAACGGAGAAGTCAGTCAGGCGATGGCGGCGGCAGGAGACTTTTTTCAGTGGATGGAAAAGAGCGACGCGGATGGTCTGATGGATATCAGACTGAAAATTCTGGAGTTTGTCATGTGGGCGGAGCGCCTGGCATACGAGGCGGGAGGTATGACTTACCGTTTTACAGCGAGAAGAGAGTATCTGCCGACCGTTATGAACACGGAGAATATGGAAGCACTCAAGAACTGGTTTGTCGAGAAGATCGGGGAAGCGAGTGGCAATGTGCTTCGCAAGGGTGCAGAGAGATCGGTTTCGCAGGTGGACGCGGCCAAGGAGTATATTAAGAACAATTACAGTAAGGATATTTCACTGGATGATGTCTCCAGAACCGTAAATATCAGTCCGTATTATTTCAGCAAAATTTTCAAGAATGAGACCGGAGAAGGGTTTGTGGAATATCTGACGAAGATCCGTATGGACCGGGCGAAGGAGCTTCTGGAGACTACGGAATATTCTATGAAGGAAATCTGTTCCATGGTCGGCTATGCGGACCCGAATTATTTCAGCCGTTCCTTTAAGAAAAACGTCGGGGTGACACCCACGGAGTACAAGGACCGGAGAATGGAGATGGAAGCGTGAATAATGTAGGGAAAAGGCTTCTGAGTGTGCTTCTGATGCTGGCACTGGCAGTGGGGATCACCGCCTGTGGCCATGCCAAGACAGAGGATGCTGCATACGAAGTAGAGGACGATAAAATCCAGATTGGAATGAGTTTTGATTCTTTTGTCATTGAAAGATGGCAGAAAGACCGGGATGTGTTCGTATCCGTGGCCAAGGAGCTCGGGGCTGAGGTCAATGTGCAGAATGCCAACGGAGATGTCGAGGAACAGAAAAAGCAGATTGATTATTTCATCAAAAAGGGCATGGACGTGATCGTTATTATCAGTATCGACGCAGATGAACTGAAGGAATCCGTGGAAAAAGCGAAGAAAGAAGGCATCAGAGTCATTGCCTATGACAGGCAGATCAATGATGCGGACGTGGATCTCTACATCTCCTTTGACAATGAAGAGGTGGGTACCATGATGGCACTTGCACTGGTCAGCCACGGAATATCCGGTGGCAATGTGCTGATGCTGGAGGGATCACCCACTGACGGTAATGTGGCGATGGTGGAAAAAGGCTTCCGGGAGGTGATGAAGCGTAATCAGGTGACGATTCTGGATACGATGCACGCTGACGGCTGGAAGGCTGAACTTGCGGCTGAATATGTGTACACCCATGGGGATAGGGTCAGACTTGCGGACGGCATTATGTGTGGTAACGATGACCTTGCGACGCAGGTTGTGCATGCACTTGCGGAGACGAGACGAGCAGGTGATATTCTGGTAGTCGGGCAGGATGCGGATCTGGCGGCCTGTCAGAGAATCGTAGAGGGAACCCAGATCATGACGGTATACAAGCCGGTGGAGAAGCTTGCCACCCGTGCAGCGCAGGAGGCTGTGGCCCTTGCGAAGGGGGAGGAGCTTTCCGGCGAGGATGTGACGGAGATCGAGAACGGAACCTACGCCGTTCCCTATATCGGTCTTGAACCGATCAGTGTGACAAAGGATAACATAGATGAAGTGATCATTGGAAGTGGGTTCCATCTGAAGGAGGATGTCTATCTGAATGTGCCGGATGAGATGCCGGAATAGGAATTTTCCGAATTACAATAGCAAAATTTTATAAAAGGGAGTGTGCGGCAAAACAAAATAGTGCTAGCACACACTTTTTTTGCTGATGTAGGAACTGGAAAAAATGCAGAAAGTCATAAATTATTCCTAGTTTGTTTATGGTACAGTTGTCTTACCGGAAAGGAAAGAACATTTCCTAAGAGATTCCGGAAACATTTCATATTCAAAGTTAAGGGAGGAAAACAGAACATGAAAAAGAAATTAGTAAGCATGGTTTTGACAACCGCAATGGTAGCTTCTATGTTAGTTGGATGTGGATCTTCAGCTGACAGCACAGAGACAGCAGCACCTGCTGATACCGCTACTGAAGAGGCAGCAGCAGACACAACAGCAACAGATGATGCAGCAGCCGATGATGCAGCAGCCGATACCGCTACAGTAGAATCCAACGGAACAAAGGTTGGTGTTTCCATGCCGACCAAGGATCTGCAGAGATGGAACCAGGATGGTGCAAACATGCAGGCAGAGCTGGAAGCAGCAGGATATGAAGTAGACCTGCAGTACGCATCCAACGATGTACAGACACAGGTTTCCCAGATTGAGAACATGATCTCCAGCGGCGCTAACGTACTGGTTATCGCAGCAATCGAGGGTTCTTCCTTAGGCGAGGCTCTTGACATGGCTAAATCCGCTAACATTCCGGTTATTGCATATGACCGTCTTCTTATGAACTCCGATGCAGTTTCTTACTATGCAACATTCGATAACTACATGGTAGGAACCAAGCAGGGACAGTACATCGTAGATACACTTGATCTTGACAATGCAGACGGACCGTTCAACCTTGAGATCACAGCAGGTGACCCTGGTGACAACAATGCAGGTTACTTCTACAACGGTGCTATGGATGTATTGAAACCGTACATTGATGAGGGCAAGCTGGTAGTTGTATCCGGACAGACATCCTTTGATGAGTGTGCAACTCCTACATGGGCAACAGAGACAGCACAGTCCAGAGCTGAGAACATCCTTTCTTCCAACTATGCAGATGGAACACAGATCGATGTATGGCTTTGCTCTAACGACTCTACAGCACTTGGCGTTGAGAACGCACTGGCAGCTAACTACAATGGTGAGTACCCGATCGTAACCGGTCAGGACTGTGATAAAGAGAACGTAAAGAACATGATCGCTGGAAAGCAGTCTATGTCCATCTTCAAGGATACACGTACTCTGGCTTCTCAGGTTGTTAAGATGGTTGGTCAGATTCTGACAGGCGAGACTGTAGATGTAAACGATACAGAGACTTATGACAATGGAACAGGTGTTATTCCTTCCTTCCTTTGCGAGCCTGTATTCGCAGATATCAACAACTACAAAGAGCTGCTCATCGATTCCGGTTACTATACAGAGGCAGATCTTCAGTAAGACATTTATTTTAGGAAGTAAGGTATTTCATGCAGGCGGGAATTTCCCGCCTGCTGGTTTTCAGAGGGAACCAATGCAGTATTTATGTGTATGGGCAGAAATATAGAATGATTGGGAGGGATACAATTGGCAAAAGTTTTATTGGAAATGAAAAATATTACCAAAACATTCCCTGGCGTTAAAGCACTTGACAATGTCAATTTGAAGGTTGAAGAGGGCGAGATCCATGCCCTTGTCGGCGAAAACGGAGCAGGAAAATCCACTTTGATGAATGTACTGAGCGGTATTTATCCGTATGGTACCTACGAGGGGGATATCATTTATAACGGAGAGATCTGTAAATTCAATAAGATTAAGGATTCCGAGGAAAAGGGAATCGTAATCATCCATCAGGAGCTGGCGCTCGTGCCTTATATGTCGATCGGGGAGAACATGTTCCTCGGCAATGAGCAGGGCAAAAAGAACGCTATCGACTGGGATAAAACCTATGCGGAGGCAGACAAATACCTGAAAATGGTAGGATTGACGGAGTCCTCCAAGACTTTGATCAAAGAAATCGGTACCGGTAAGCAGCAGCTGGTAGAGATCGCAAAGGCGCTCGCCAAGAATGCGAAGCTTCTGATTCTGGATGAGCCGACCTCATCCCTGAATGAGACCGATTCCAAGGCCCTTCTTGATCTGATGTTAGAGTTCAAGAAACAGGGCATGACCATGATTATTATCACTCATAAGTTAAATGAGGTTGCCTATGTGGCAGATAAAATTACCGTTATCCGTGATGGTTCCACGATTGAGACAATGGATAAGACGAAGACGGAGATTTCCGAGGACCGTATTATCCAGGGCATGGTTGGCCGTGAACTGACGGATCGTTTCCCGAAGAGACAGGGCGTTAAGATCGGCGACATCAATATGGAAGTGGATAACTGGACGGTATATCATCCGCTTTATCCGGAACGCAAGGTGGTTGACAATGTGTCCATCAACGTGCGCAAGGGTGAGGTGGTTGGCATCTACGGACTGATGGGAGCCGGACGTACCGAGCTTGCCATGAGTATCTTCGGCCGTTCTTATGGAACCGGAATCACCGGAACCCTGAAGCTGAATGGCAAAGAGATCACCTTGAAGAATCCGAAGGAAGCCATCAAAAATAAGATCGCTTACGTGACAGAGGACAGAAAGGGAAATGGTCTGGTACTGACCAACCCGATCAAGATCAACACGACACTGGCCAATCTGGACAGTATCAGTAAGCACAAAGTCATCGATAAGGATAAAGAATATCAGGTGGCAGAGGAATACCGTGCAAAGCTGCGTACCAAATGTCCTTCCGTAGAACAGAATGTCGGAAATCTTTCCGGTGGTAACCAGCAGAAGGTGCTCCTTGCCAAATGGATGTTTACTGAGCCGGATGTGCTGATCCTGGATGAGCCTACGAGAGGTATCGATGTAGGTGCGAAATATGAAATTTACTGCATTATCAATGATCTTGTTGCAGCCGGAAAATCTGTTATCATGATTTCTTCCGAGTTGCCGGAGGTTCTTGGCATGAGCGACAGGATCTATATTATGAATGCAGCCAGGATTGTCGGTGAGCTCAAGGCGGAGGATGCTTCGCAGGAGATCATCATGGCAAGTATTCTGAAGTCAGGAAAGGAGGCATAGAGATGAAAAAAACAAGTATCGGAGCTGTTTTAAAGAAAAACACCATGATCATTGCCCTTGTTCTGGTAGTTGCCTTCTTCTATTGGAGTACAGGTGGTAAAATTCTTTATGCACAGAATATCAACAACCTGATTTCGCAGAACGCTTACGTGTTTGTTCTGGCAACCGGTATGCTGCTGTGTATCCTGACAGGTGGTAACATCGATCTTTCCGTAGGTTCGGTAGTCTGCTTTGTAGGCGGTATCGGTGCGGTTATGATGGATAAACATATGAACCCATGGCTGGCAGTGCTCGCTATGCTGGTGGTTGGTCTTCTGGTAGGTATGTTCCAGGGCTTCTGGATCGCCTATATCAAAGTACCTCCCTTTATTGCAACACTGGCAGGTATGTACGCATTCAGAGGCTTGTCCAATGTTGTTCTGCAGGGATATGCCGTGTCGGTTTCCGACACCACGTACCTGAATGTGTTCGGCGGTGGCGCAGACTGTTATGTTCCGGATTTTCTGGGCGGTGGAACAGTCAATATGACCTGTATTCTGGTCGGTATCCTGCTTGCAGTGCTCTACATAGCAATGACAGTGAAAAACCGGATCAGCAAGAAAGCAAAAGGGTATAACACAGCACCCCTTGCAACAGAGGCCGCAAAGACCGTTATTATCAGTGCAGTCATTATCTGGCTGATGTATAAGCTTGCAAATTACAAAGGAATTCCAAGTGCTCTGATCTGGATCGCAGTGGTGCTTCTGGTTTATTCCTACATTACCAATAAGACGACGACGGGACGTTACCTGTACGCAGTCGGCGGCAACGAGAAAGCGACAAGACTTTCCGGTGTCAACACCAAGAACGTTTACTTCTTCGCATATGCCAATATGGGACTTCTGGCTGGTCTGGCCGGTATCCTGACGATCGCGAGAGCAGCATCGGCACAGCCCACTTATGGACAGGGATACGAGATGGATGCCATTGCAGCCTGCTTTATCGGCGGTGCATCCGCATACGGCGGTGTTGGTTCCGTAGCCGGCATGGTAGTCGGTGCAACCCTGATGGGTGTTATCAACCAGGGTATGAGTATCATGGGTATGGAAGCAAACTACCAGAAAGTGGTCAAAGGTCTGGTTCTCCTGATCGCGATCATCTTTGATGTAATGTCCAAGAAAGAAAAGAAATAAGGAGGGATATGATGAAAAATACAGCTCAGGTATTGAGAAAAAATACCATGATATTTGTCCTGGTCCTGGTATTTCTCTTCTTTACAATCACGACTAAAGGACAGATGTTTACGGCATTAAATTTTAACGCATTGATTACACAGAATGCTTATGTGTATATTCTGGCAACCGGTATGCTGATGTGTATGCTGACAGGTGGTAACATTGATCTTTCCTGCGGTTCCTTCGTATGCTTCATTGGAGCAATCGGTGGTATCTGTATGGTGATCAAGGGTATGGGAACCGGAGTTTCCGTACTGATCATGTTGCTGGTTGGTATCGTATACGGTGCAGCTCTTGGTTTTGTCATTGCCTACATGAACATTCCGCCGTGGATTGCAACACTGGCAGGATATCTGGCATTCCGTGGATGGGGCACAGCGCTTCTGAGTGCAAACAGCTCCACAGGAAGCATTGCACCGTTCCCGCAGGCCTACCTGAAGCTTTTCTCAGGCAAGGTCTTCGAGACACCGATCAATCAGATGAATATTCCCTGTCTGATCGTCGGCGTGGTAGTCAGCGTATTAGTAGTTGTTCTGAACATTGTAAACAGAAACAGCAGGATCAAGAAGGGCTATGAGGTAAGTTCCATGGCAGCCATGATTGCCAAATCCGTAATTTCCGTAGCGGTTATCCTGTTATTTGCCTATAAGCTTTCCATGGCAGGCGGTATTCCGACAGCACTGCTCTGGGTGGTAGCAATCGTCCTGATTTATGAATTTATTACTTCCAAGACTACGATAGGACGTTACTTCTATACGATAGGCGGCAATGCGGAAGCAACCAGACTTTCCGGTGTAGATACCAAGAAAATTATGTTCCTTGCCTATCTGAATATGGCAATCCTGACCGTTATCAGTGCCTTTACGGTTATCGCCAGATTCCAGGCGGCAAACTCTACAGCCGGTACAAACTACGAGATGGATGCAATTTCAGCCTGCGTAGTGGGCGGTGTATCTGCTTATGGTGGTTCCGGTTCCGTATTCGGCATGGTAATCGGCGCAACACTGATCGGTGTGATCAACCTTGGTATGAGCCTTATGGGTATTGATGCCAACTGGCAGAAGGTAATCAAGGGTGTCGTTCTTCTGGCGGCAGTTGTGTTTGAGATTATGAACAATAAGGATAAGACAAAAGACTGATCATTCTATAGTAGCTCTAAAACGGCTGCGGGCCCGCATATTTGCGGGCTCGTGGTCGTTTTTTAATAGATCTGGAAACGATTCAGAACCCCATTTGCAAATGTTAAATTTCTGTGAAAAAGTATAAAATCTTAAGGATTCCTTTGACATCTTTTTTTATTTCGATACAATAAAAGGTAGGCGTTTTTTCCGAAATGAAGTAGGAAAAGTGTGGGAAATCCATACATCAAAGATTTCTTACACGCGGGTTTGTGTCTGTGCGCACTTGATACAAAACCGGCATGCACAAAGAGCGTGCGCAGAAATGAGGAATACTATGCTGAAAACGATTTTGGCGAATGTGAAAGAATTTAAAAAAGATTCTATTCTGACGCCGGTTTTTATGATTTTAGAAGTTATTTTTGAGACGGCAATTCCCTTTCTGATGGCATCCATCATTGACGACGGTGTGGAGGCCGGCAATATGCAGCATATCTATACGGTGGGTGCGATCATGATATTGGCGGCACTTTGCGGTTTGTTCAGCGGCATTATGGGAGGAAAATACGGGGCAAAAGCTTCAACAGGCTTTGCGAGAAACCTGCGGCAGGCAATGTTTGAGAGAATCCAGACCTTTTCGTTTGCCAATCTGGATAAGTTCAGCACGGCAAGTCTGGTAACGAGACTGACGACGGATGTCTCCAATGTACAGATGGGATATCAGATGGTGCTGCGTATGTGCTTTCGGGCTCCGCTCAGCCTGATCTGTGCGATGGTGATGGCATTTGTGATCAATGCGAAGCTTGCCAGCATTTATCTGATTGCGGTTATCATTCTGGGATTTGCACTCTTCTTTATCATCAAGGGTGCCATGAAATACTTTAAACAGGCATTTCCCAAGTATGATGAACTGAATGCTTCCGTACAGGAAAATGTCAGCGCGATCCGCGTGGTGAAGGCTTATGTACGTGAGGATTATGAGACAGGCAAGCTAAAGACGGCCAGCCAGAAGATATACGATATTTTTTCCAAGGCAGAAAAGAGTGTCATCTTAAACAACCCGGTCATGATGACGGCTGTGTATGGATGTATCCTTCTGCTTAGCTGGCTGGGGGCAAAATCCATTGTACACGGAACGCTGACAACAGGCGAGCTTATGAGTCTTCTGGCATACTGTATGAACATTCTGATGAGTCTTATGATGCTCTCCATGGTTTTCGTTATGATCAGTATGGGGCAGGCCAGTCTGGAGCGTATCTATGAGGTGCTGACAGAGGAGAGCGACCTTGCAGACCCTGCAGATCCGATCATGGCAGTGCCAAACGGCGATATCGAGTTTCAGCATGTAGAGTTTGCATATAATAAGGAAAGCAAAGAGTCTGTCCTGCACGATATCAATCTGAAGATCAAGGCAGGAGAGACGATCGGCATCATCGGCGGAACCGGCAGCGCGAAGACGAGTCTGGTCAATCTCATCAGCCGACTGTATGATGTGACGGGAGGTGCCGTATATGTCGGAGGGCATGATGTACGTTCGTATGACATGGAAGTTTTGAGAAACGAGGTCTCTGTGGTTTTACAGAAAAATGTCCTTTTCTCCGGCAGCATTCTGGATAACCTGCGCTGGGGTGATGAGCATGCCACAGAGGAGGAATGCAGACGTGCCTGCAAGCTTGCCTGTGCGGATGAGTTTATCGAGAAGATGCCGGGGGGGTATCAGACGCATATCGAGCAGGGAGGTACCAATGTATCCGGTGGACAGAAGCAGAGGCTTTGCATCGCGAGGGCGCTTTTGAAGAAACCGAAGATTCTGATCCTGGATGACAGCACCAGTGCGGTGGATACCGCTACGGACGCAAAGATCCGGAAAGCCTTTATCGAAGAGATTCCGGAGACGACCAAACTGATCATTGCACAGAGGATTTCCAGTGTGAAGGATGCAGACCGCATCATCGTAATGGATGACGGACGTGTAAATGGATACGGAACTCACGAAGAATTGATGGCAAATAATGAAATTTACCGCGAGGTATATGAGTCGCAGACAAAGGGCGGCGGAGATTTCGATGAAAAGGCAGGTGAAGCATAATGCCAGGACCAAGAGGAAGAATGCCAATGAAGGGGCAGAAGATTGAAAACCCAGGCAAAATTTTTAAGAGACTGATCGGCTATGTGGCCAAAAGCTACGGAATTCATCTGATTGCTGTGGCAGTCCTGATCTTTGTCAGCGTGCTGATGAGTGTGCAGGGAACTTTGTTTTTGCAGAGACTGATCGATGATTATATTACACCGATGCTGGGAGCGCAGACACCGGATTTCGGACCGCTTGCCCGTGCCATTTTAAAGATGGCCTGCCTGTATGCGATCGGTATTGCGGCATCTTATCTGTATAATCTGCTCATGGTGTACGTGACGCAGGGAACGCTGCGGAATCTCCGGAATGATCTGTTTTCCCATATGGAGAAACTGCCGATCAAATATTTTGATACCCACTCCCACGGAGATATCATGTCGGTCTATACGAACGACGCAGATACTCTGAGACAGATGATCAGCCAGAGCCTTCCACAGGTGTTTAACAGTGCCATTACGATCGTGAGTGTTCTGATCAGCATGATCATTCTGAGTATACCGCTTACGGTTGTGACGCTGCTGATGGTCGGTATCATGCTGGCTGCGACCAAGAAGGTGGCAGGGCTGAGTGGGAAATACTTCTTACAGCAGCAACAGGATCTTGGTAAGGTAAACGGCTTTATCGAAGAGATGATGAATGGCCAGAAGGTTGTAAAGGTATTCTGCCATGAGGAAAAAAATATAGAGCAGTTCAGGGAACTGAACGACAAGTTATATGACAGCGCCAACAATGCAAACTATCTGGTAAATATCGTAGGGCCTGTGAATGCACAGCTTGGAAATGTCAGCTATGTCGTCTGTGCCATTGTGGGCGGTGCTCTGGCCCTGTCCGGTATCTCAGGACTTTCGCTGGGATCGCTTGCAAGCTTTCTGACTTTTAACAAGAGCTTTAACATGCCGATCAACCAGGTGAGCCAGCAGTTTAACTCCGTGGTGATGGCGTTAGCAGGTGCCGAGAGAATTTTCCGAATGATGGATGAAATGCCGGAGGCAGATGAAGGCTATGTGACGCTTGTGAATGTTCGGAAGGAGAACGGAGTTCTGAAAGAGAGCGAGGAGAGAACCGGACGCTGGGCATGGAGACATGAGCATCAGGCAGACCACTCCGTAGATTATGTGGAGCTGAAGGGCGATGTTGTCTTTGAAAATGTAGACTTTGGCTATAACGATGAAAAGATCGTTCTCCATGAGGTGAATCTGTACGCACAGCCGGGACAGAAGATTGCCTTTGTAGGATCGACCGGTGCCGGAAAGACGACGATCACGAACCTGATCAACCGTTTCTACGACATACAGGATGGAAAGATCCGCTACGACGGAATCAATGTCAATAAGATCAAAAAGGCTGACCTTCGGAGATCACTTGGTATCGTATTGCAGGATACGCACCTGTTTACCGGAACCGTTATGGACAATATTAAGTTCGGTAAGCTGGATGCGACAGAGGAAGAGGTGGTAAAGGCGGCAAAGCTTGCCAACGCGGACGGCTTTATCCGGCATCTGCCGGACGGCTACCAGACCATGCTGACAGGAGACGGAGCAAATCTCAGTCAGGGACAGCGACAGCTTCTGGCAATCGCAAGAGCGGCGATCGCAGACCCGCCGGTACTGATTCTGGATGAGGCGACCAGCTCGATCGATACCAGAACGGAACGGATCGTACAGGATGGTATGGATAAGCTGATGAAGGGAAGAACGACCTTCGTGATTGCACATCGGCTTTCTACAGTCCAAAATTCCGACTGTATCATGGTGTTGGAACAGGGACGCATTATCGAGCGCGGTACGCATGACCAGCTGATCGAAGAGCAGGGAAGATATTATCAGCTCTATACCGGAAATGCAATCGCACAGTAAATAGGAATATTTTGTCCCGACTATATGATTTCGTGCAGAAGAATAGTGTGAAAAATCCATATACGGAAGATTTTTCACACGCGAGATTTGTGTCTGCGCGCACTTGACACAAACTTGGCATGCGCAAAGAGCGTGCGCAGAAATGAGGATTAAAATGAGAAATAAGACTCTGATCGTTGATGATGTCGAATTGAACAGAGAGATCCTGGCGGTGGCTATTGGAGATGTCTACTCTGTGCTGGAAGCCTCGGACGGGGAAGAGGCTATGAACATGCTGAAAGAGCATGGAGACATGATAGCGGTTATCCTGCTAGACCTGATCATGCCGAAGGTGGATGGGTACGAGGTCCTAAAGTTTATGAAGCAGGAGGGGCTCATGGAGCACATCCCGGTCATTGTCATCAGTGCGGAGGCAAGAATGGAAGCAGAGAGGGAATGTCTTTCCCTTGGCGTGTCGGATTTTATCCGTAAACCCT
This sequence comes from uncultured Lachnospiraceae bacterium, assembly GCA_934385475.1. Classification (GTDB taxonomy): domain Bacteria; phylum Bacillota; class Clostridia; order Lachnospirales; family Lachnospiraceae; genus UBA3282. The sequence goes on from CAKRPS010000033.1 coordinate 22,582, forward strand.
TTGACAGTGCAATCGTCCGCAGCAGAGTCAAAAATACCGCTGATCTTTTTATGTACAAAAACCAGCTGGAGGACAAGGTAAGAATACAGACACAGAACCTGCAGCGGCAGAATAAGCTTTTGAGACAGCAGGCAGAGACGATCAAGAAAAATAATGAGAAGATCATCGATGTGCTCGGTACTGTGGTAGAATACCGTAATCTGGAGAGCGGCGAGCATATCAAGCGGGTGAAGGGCTTTACCAGAATCCTGGCAGAAAAGGCCGCCGCAAGATATCCGGAATACAACCTGACCCAGGAGAGGATCGATATACTGGTAGCGGCAAGTGCACTTCATGATATTGGCAAGATTACGATCAAGGACAGTGTACTGTTGAAGCCGGGGCGGCTGGACAAGGATGAATTTGAGTATATGAAGACACATACGGTGAAAGGCTGTGAAATATTGGAGCAGATTGACGGCGCATGGGACAGCGAGTATGCCAGAGTCAGCCATATTATATGCAGATATCACCACGAGAGATATGATGGAAAGGGGTATCCGGACGGTCTGGTAGGAGAAGAGATACCCATTGAAGCACAGCTTGTGTCAATTGCGGATGTGTATGATGCGCTTGTCAGCAAGAGAGTGTATAAGAATGCGATTGAAAAGGACAAGGCGTACCATATGATCCTGGATGGGGAATGCGGAGCCTTTTCTCCGAAACTGATGGAGTGCTTCCGGTATTCAAAGCAGGAATTTGAAGAACTGGCCGAACGATATGAGATGACATCGGAGCAAAACAAAGAGCGTGCGTAGAAATGAGGATAATATGACTATTAAAGAATGCTATGAACAGATGGGGGCAGACTATGAGGATGTCCTGCGCAGACTGGGCAGCGAGCAGATGGTGGAGCGGTTTGCCCTGAAATTTTTAGAGGAAAAGACTTTTGATCATTTAAAGGAAGCACTCGGGAGGAAAGATGCCGAGGAGGCATTTTGTGCAGCGCATACACTCAAAGGAATCTGCCTGAATCTTGGGTTCAATAACCTTTTTACAGTCAGCTCTGAACTAACGGAAAAGCTCAGACCCAGAGAAATAGAAGGCAGTGAAGAGCTTTTTTGGAAGGTGCAGGAGCAGTATGACATCACGATACAGGCGCTGAAGAGTCTGGGATAAAGACACGATTTTGAGAGCGAGAGGAAATTGCCGATGAAGGACAGGGTAAAGGGAAGCAAAACAGGGAGAACTCTTTGGATGGCAGTGCTGGTGGCAGCGTTGTGGTCCGGTCTGCTTTCCGTGACAGTCCGGGCAGAAGAGACCGTGCAGCCCCAAATTGTAAGACTGGGGTATTATGAGGCGCAGGATTTTCAGGAGGGTGCTGCAGAGGGAGCATATAAGACTGGCTATGGCTATGAGTATGAGCAGAAGATAGCGAGCCTTGCCGGATGGAAGTATGAGTATGTTTACGGTACTTTTCTGGAGCTGATGGAGATGCTGAAAGAGGGAAAGATCGACCTGCTGGCAGGGGTTGGATATCGGGAGGAGCGGAAGAAGGATTTCGGTTATTCCAATTATGCCATGGTGCGGATGCGGACGGGAAAATACTATTTGTGCACAGCACCGGGAAGGGAAGATCTTTTAGAGGAAATGAACAGTGTACTTGCGTCCATCTATGAAGAGGATGTTGCGTTCACAGAAGATCTGTACAAGAAATATTTTGATCCAGGACAGGACAGTACCCTTACCGAAGAAGAACAGACATGGCTTGAGGAGCATGGGGAACTGAAGGTTGGATATCTCAATTCCTATATCCCTTACAGTGACACGGACAGGGATGGAAATCCATCCGGGATCGTTGTAAATGTTGTGCAGCAGATCATGAAAGAACTGGCAGTTGAGGACTTTGCATCGGTTACCTATCAGGGGTATGAAAACTATGAGGATATGCTCACAGATCTGCAGGGAGGGGCGTTAGACATTATTTTCCCATGCAGTGGCAATCCATGGTATGCGGAAGAAGATGGGGTTGCACTGAGCAGTTCTGTGGTCAGTGCCAGGGTTTCCCTTGTTTTCCGGGGAGATCATGCGGATACCGGGCCTTCCAGAATTGCAATCAACCGCAATAACCTGTTGCAGTACGACTATGTGACGAGCAATTATCCGGATGCGGAAATTCTCATGTACGATTCCATAGAGGATTGTCTGGAGGCAGTGCGCAAGGGGGAAGCCGATACGACGTTGATGGACTCTCTGCGTGCGGATTCCATGCTGCGAAACAGCAGGTATCAGTCGATCGAGAACCGGCAGCTTCCGGAGGCAGATGAGAGATGCTTTGGTGTAGCGGCGGGAAATGCGATCCTGTTGGAGATTCTGAACAAGGGATTGAATGTGATCGGTGGAGAGTACGGGTGGAATGCAACCTATCAGTATACGGAAAATCTGTATCAGTATACGACGACCGATTTTCTGAGAGACCATATGGGGGCGGTAATTCTGCTGCTGCTGGTCGCTCTGGATGTTGTGATCCTGTTTTTTGTCAGAAGATCCAGAAGGATGGAACAGCAGGCAAAGAAGGATGAACTCTATAAAAAAGAACTGTCGGAAGCATTGGAGGCAGCACAAAATGCCAATCAGGCTAAGACAAGCTTTTTGAACAATATGTCACATGATATCCGCACTCCGATGAATGCGATCATCGGTTTTACCACGCTGGCCTTGTCTCATCTTGACAACCGGCAGCAGATGAGAGGATATTTGCAGAAAATTCTCACGGCGGGGGATCATCTGTTGAGTCTGATCAATGATATTCTGGATATGAGCCGGATTGAGAGCGGGCAGGTCAAAATTGAGGAGAACGAGTGTCAACTGCCGGACATTATGCATGATCTGCGGAATATCCTGCAGGCAGATGTGCACACAAAGCATCTGCATTTCGTTATGGATACAGTGGATGTCGTGAATGAGAATATTATCTGCGACAAGTTGAGACTGAACCAGGTTCTGTTGAACTGTATGAGCAATGCCATCAAATTTACAAAGCCGGGAGGAACTGTGGGAATCTGTGTGATCCAGAAGAACTCTTCGGAGGAGGGAGTGGCAGAGTTTGAATTTGTTGTCAGGGACACGGGAATTGGCATGAGTCAGGAGTTTGCGGAACATATTTTTGAACCCTTTACCAGGGAGCAGACATCGACGGTCAGCGGAATCCCCGGAACAGGGCTTGGCATGTCCATCACCAAACATATTGTAGATATGATGGGAGGAACAATCCGGGTTAAGAGTGAGAAAAATATCGGGTCAGAGTTCACGATCTGCCTTCGCTTCCGAATTGGAAGCCAGCCGGAGAATCTGCATGACAGCAAGGGTCTGGCAGGTCTGCGTGTGCTGGTGGCAGATGAAAGTGAGGATAGCTGTGTCAGTGTGACACGGATGCTGGAATCGATTGGCGTGAATGCGGAGTGGACAACGTCCGGAGTCGAGGCTGTCTCTAAAGCAAAGTATGCCCATGAGAACGGAAAGCCTTACGGGGCCATTATAATAGACTGGAGGATGACAGATCTGGACGGAGTAGAAGTGGTGCGGAAGATCCGGTCGGAAACCGGAATGGACACACCGATTATCATTCTGTCAGCCTATGATTGGACAGAGATCGAAGAGGAGGCCAGTGGGGCGGGAGTTACGGCATTTTGTCCAAAGCCGTTGTTCCTGTCGGATCTCTATGAGATGCTGGGCGGCAGTGCTGCACCGGAGGAAACTGCCCTGCCGGACAATAGTCAGGTGGATTTCAGCGGCCGGAAGATTTTGATCGTTGAGGACAATGAGCTGAATCTGGAGATTGCACAGGCATTGATTGGCCAGACCGGTGCAGATGTGGAGACAGCCGTCAATGGAAAGGAAGCGGTTGAGATGGTCAGCGCGTCTGAAGAGGGGTATTATGATCTGATCTTTATGGATGTGCAGATGCCAGTGATGAATGGATACGAGGCTACAGAGAATATCCGCAAGCTGGATCGCAGGGATGCGGCAACACTTCCCATTATTGCCATGACGGCCAATGCATTTTCGGAAGACCGGCAGAAAGCTGCCGATGCGGGCATGAATGATTATGCAGCAAAACCGATCAATATGGACGTTATTATCAAAATTATGCAGAAATATATGCCAAAATAAATAGAAACAGGTTGTTTTCTGTACCCGATCTGTGATAGCATAGAGAGAAAGCTTTGAGAGGGAGGTACTTATGAAAACATCAGAAATTGTAGTATTTATCATCTACCTGATTTTCATGCTGGGAATTGGTGTTTATTTCTTCTTTAAAAATAAGAACAGTGGAGAAAAAACCTATTTCCTGGGTGGACGTCAGATGGGAGCGTGGGTGGCAGCACTTTCAGCCGGTGCATCCGATATGAGTGCATGGGTGCTTATGGGTCTGCCGACATCAGTCTATGCGTTGGGACTTGGACAGGTGTGGATTCCGGTGGGACTTGCCATTGGCTATACGATCAGCTGGATTCTGGAGGCACCGCGTCTTCGTAGATTTTCCATTGTGGCAAAGGATTCTATTACGGTTCCGCAGTATCTGACGAACCGTTTTCTTTCAAAATCACTGGCTCTGCAGATTATCTGCGCTGTAGTATTCCTGGTTGCCTACACGATTTATGCAGCGTCCAGCGTCAAGGCGTGCGGAACCCTGTTTAATACCGTTATTGGCATGGATCCGACGGCTGCGATGTATCTTGCAGCTGTTATCATTGTGGGTTATACCTTTTTGGGTGGTTTCTCCGCAGTGTGCTGGACGGATTTCTTCCAGGGAATGTTGATCCTGGGAGCCATGTTCATTGCACCGATCTTCGCAGCGGCAATGCTGGATACTTCTTCTATGGAAGTGATGACCGGAGATTACTGGAATGCCTTTTCCAGCTGGAAGGATATTGTGTCCGGACTGGCATGGGGACTTGGCTACTTTGGAATGCCTCATATTATCATCCGTTTTATGTCGATCAAGTCACAGAAGGAACTCAAGAAATCTGCTAAGATCGGTATTACCTGGACGGTTCTGATCGTTATTTTTGCAACCCTGATCGGTGTGATCGGAAGAATGTTCCTTGGTTTTGATGAGACGATCAACGAAAACTCACTGGTATTTATTGAGATCGTCCGCAAGATCTTTCCAGGTGTGATTTCCGGTATTCTGCTTTCCGCAGTGCTGGCAGCATCCATGAGTACAGCGGACAGTCAGTTATTATCAGCAGCATCTGCGTTTGCGAGTGATGTGTATAAGCCTGTAATCCGTAAGGGAAAGTCCAATGATAAGGAGATGCTCTGGATTGGGCGTATTGTGGTGCTTGCTATTGCGG
>CAKRPS010000034.1 GCA_934385475.1 uncultured Lachnospiraceae bacterium
CATGGATACCTCGGTCCAGTGATCGGAGAACAGTGATCCACAGTACACCATGTCCTCCCGTGAGAAGCTTCTTCTTCAGCTGCAGACCGGAGAAGTCCATGTGATAACCGCGGATACCGAGGTATTTGAAAACTATGCACAAAATCAGTTCTTCTATCCTTTAGAGGAAATTCTGAATGAGGAACAGCTTGCCAGATATCAGGATCTGTTTTACTATACGGATGCCGCCACCTTTGACACCGGCGATGACAACACCTCGTATCGGGAGCTTGAGCAGGACGATCCTTCCGAAGACGATATCGATCACAGAGACCCTTCCCATATGAAGGACCCCATTGCAGTTGGTATCATCGTAACGGATTTTGCCAAAGTACAAGAGTCCGGTTTTTATCAGTATCTTTCTGACGGTGATGTCACTTATCAGCAGCATCCCTCCGAAGCCGTTCTGGGGATTCCGGTCACTTTGAAAGATCCTGCACTCGCTGTCCGATTTATCGAATTTCTTGACGAAAACTAGGGCAATTCCTTTCACAGACACACCAAAAGGGGCCTGAACGGCCCCTTTTCTTATGCCAGCAGTTCCTTCAGCAGTTTGTTGACTGCTCCCGGGTCTGCTTTTCCCTTCATCGCTTTCATGGTCTGTCCTACCAGAAAACCGATCGCTTTTTCTTTTCCATTCCGGTAATCTTCTACCGACTGCGGATTCGATGCAATGACCTCTTCCACAACCTTGCGAAGTGCGCCTTCGTCATTGACCGTTTTCAGTCCATGTTCTTCCACATACTTCTCCGGATCAATGTCTTTTTCAAACATGATTTCGAACACTTCTTTGGCCACTGTACCGTTGATCGCTTTGGAATCAGTCAGCGCGATCAGCTTCGCCAGATTTTCCGGCGAGAAGCAGAGATCTTCCGCGTCCATCTCTTTTTCTTTCATCAGACGCATTGTCTCCACCATGAGCCAGTTGGAGACCTTCTTGGGCTGGCTTCCGAGTGCCACCGTCTCCTCAAAAAGATCCGCAAGACGCTTGGATCCCGTAATAATCTCGATATCATAATCCGGAATCCCAAATTCTTCTTTGTAGCGCTTCATCTTCTCTGTCCGGAATTCAGGTTGTTTTGCCTTAATCTCCTCCAGCATTTCATCGCTGACATGGATCGGTACCAGATCCGGATCCGGGAAATAGCGATAATCCTGCGCATCCTCTTTGCTTCGCATTGCATAGGATTCTCCCTTGTTATCATCCCATCTTCTGGTTTCCTGCACCACCTTTTCACCGGACTCGATCAGATCGATCTGGCGTTCTCTCTCTCCCTCGATCGCCCGGGAGATTGCCCGGAAGGAATTGAGGTTCTTCATCTCGGTTCTGGTTCCGAACTTCTCTGCTCCCACTTCCCTCACAGAAAGGTTCACGTCCGCACGCATCGATCCCTCCTGCAGCTTGCAGTCCGAGGCACCCAGATACTGAATGAGCATACGAAGCTTTTCCAGATAAGCGATCACTTCTTCTGCACTGCGCATATCCGGCTCCGACACGATCTCGATCAGAGGCACACCCGATCTGTTATAATCGACCAGAGAGCAGTCCTCCCATTCATCGTGGATCAGTTTACCCGCATCCTCCTCCATGTGAATCTCGTGAATTCCCACGGTTTTGACCTTGCCATCCTCCGTCTCAATCTCCACTCCGCCGTTGCGGCAGATTGGCAGATAAAGCTGGGAAATCTGATAGTTCTGCGGATTATCCGGATAGAAATAATTCTTTCTGTCGAACTTGGCATATCGTGTAATATCACAGTTGGTCGCAAGACCGACCGCAATCGCATATTCCAGTACCTGTTTGTTCAGAACAGGCAACGATCCCGGCATTCCGGTACATACCGGGCAGGTCTGTGTATTCGGAGCTGCGCCAAAGGCGGTAGAACAGCCACAGAAAATCTTTGTCCTGGTTGCCAGCTCAACATGTACTTCCAGACCGATCACTGTTTCATATTGTTTTTCCATGTTCATCCTCATTTCTGCGCATCTGCTTCGCGCATAGCCGTTTTTCTTGTCTGTTCATAGGTATATGCCGTCCGGATCAGTTTTTTCTCCATAAAGCAGTCTCCGATGAGCTGAAGTCCGATCGGCAGCCCCTTGCTGTCTGTCCCGCAGGGAAGGCTGATTCCCGGAAGTCCTGCCAGGTTAACCGAGATCGTATAAATATCACTCAGATACATTGCAATCGGATCTGACAGACTCTCTCCCAGCCTTGGCGCGGTTGTCGGTGCCACCGGCCCCAGAATCACATCATATTTGGAAAATGCCTCATCAAAGGCTTTCTTGATCAATGCCTTCACACGCAGTGCTTTCAGGTAATACGCATCATAGTAGCCGGAGCTGAGTACAAAGGAGCCAAGCATGATACGTCTCTTAACCTCTTCTCCAAAGCCTTCCGAACGGGATTTCTTGTACATATTATGAAGTCCACTATATTCCGGTGTCCGATAGCCGTATTTGATGCCGTCAAACCGTTCCAGATTGGAGCTTGCCTCCGCAGCCGCTATCGTATAGTAGGTCGGGATTGCATAGTCTACAAGACTCAGGTCAAAATGCTCTACCACAGCACCCTTCTTTTCCAGTTCCTTCGCCGCTGCCAGCACCGCATCCTTAACCTCCTGATCCAGCCCTTCTCCAAAGTAATCATTCGGAATACCGATCCGCATTCCTTTCACGTCATCCTTCAGGGCCGCCGTAAAATCGGTATCCTCTCGCTTTAATGAGGTCGAATCCTTGTCATCATGTGAAGCGATCGCCTCAAGGATGGTCGCACAATCCGTCACATCCTTGGCAAGCGGTCCGATCTGATCCAGCGAAGAACCGTAAGCGATCAGTCCGTAACGTGACACCGTTCCGTAGGTCGGTTTCATTCCCACTACACCACAGTAGGATGCCGGCTGTCTGATGGAACCTCCGGTGTCTGAACCGAGTGCAAAGAAACATTCCTGCGCTGCGACTGCTGCCGCGCTGCCGCCCGACGATCCTCCCGGGACATGCTCTGTGTCCCAGGGATTTCTGGTCGGTCCATAAGCCGATGTCTCCGTCGTTGATCCCATGGCAAATTCATCCATGTTGGTCTTGCCCAGAATGACGGCTCCCGCCTTCTCCAGATTCAGAACTGCCTCCGCCGAAAATGCAGGTACAAAGTTGCCAAGAATTTTGGAGGAACAGGTCGTAAGCATATCCTTTGTACACATATTATCCTTGATGGCAACCGGCACACCCGCAAGAGGGCCCGTCAGTTCGCCTGCCTCTATTTTCTTCTGCACCTTCTCTGCCTGCTCCAGTGCTCCCTGCTTATCCAGGGTCACATAGCAGTTCAACAGTTCCTCTTTTTCTTCTATATTAGATAGGACTTCTTTCACAGCATCTACCGCTGTTGTCTTTCCTGCCTTGATTGCCGCTGCCAGTTCCACGGCTGTCATATCTGTCAGCTTCATCGCTTCCTCCATTTCCGTCTCGCAATGACACACATGTCATTTTTCAATCCTATACAAATGTTCTCGGCACCATAAACATGCCATCCTTCTGCTGCGGCGCATTTTTCAGCAGATCCTCTCTGGTATCTGTATTGGTCACAACATCCTCGCGGAATACATTTTCCACCGGAAAGACATGTGACATCGGTTCTACGCCCGAGGTATCCAGTTCGCCGAGTTTGTCTATATAATCCAGCATTCTGCCCATATCGGATTTTGCCTTTTCCTTCTCCTGCTCGGACAGCTCCAATTTCGCAAGAATGCCTACATATTCAATTGTCTCATCACTGATGATATTGGCCATAATCTTTTCCTTTCACGAAGCTCTGTGCTACTGTCTGATCTTGATGTGTACTTCCCGAAGCTGCTGTTCTGTCACATCATTCGGTGCTCCGCACATAAGATCCTGTGCTGAACCGCTCATCGGGAAAGCGATTACCTCACGGATGTTCTCCTCGTTACGCAGCAGCATGATCATACGGTCTACTCCGGGTGCCATACCTGCGTGCGGCGGTGCCCCAAACTGGAACGCATTGTAGAGTGCCCCGAATTTGTTTTTCAGTGTCTCTTCATCATACCCGGCAATCTCAAAAGCCTTCACCATGATCTCCATATCGTGGTTACGGACAGCACCCGAAGAAAGTTCCACACCGTTGCAGACGATGTCATACTGATATGCAAGAATGCTCAGCGGATCTTCGTTGTTCAGCGCCTCCAGGCCGCCCTGCGGCATAGAGAACGGGTTGTGGGTAAATCCGATCTGCTTTGTCTCCGGGTCACGCTCAAACATCGGGAAGTCGTTCACATAACAGAAACGGTACGCATTTTTCTCGATCAGATCCAGCTTTGTTCCCAGTTCTGTACGGATCTGGCCCGCATAATAAGCAGCCTTCTCTTCTTTGTCTGCAATAAAGAAGATCGTATCTCCCGGTTCCAGTCCGGCAAGCTGTGCCAGCTCTGCTTTCTTTTCCTCCGGTATAAACTTGTCAATGGGGCCTTTGTAGCTCTTATCCTCTTCCACTTCCAGATAGCCAAGGCCTCCCATGCCCATATCTGTTGCAAACTTTAACAGCTTCTCATGGAAACCTTTGGACATCTCCGCATGTACTTTGATCGCGCGGACACATCTTCCGTGGAACGGCTTAAAGGTACATGCCTGGAAAAAGTCGGTCAGATCAATAATACGAAGCGGATTGCGCAGATCCGGTTTGTCACTTCCAAACTCCAGCATAGCCTGCTTATAGCTGATGATCGGATAAGGTGCCTGCGTTACGGCAAAGCCTTCCGGTGCAAATTTCTCGAAGGTCGCTGAAAGCACTTCTTCCCCTACCCGGAACACGTCCTCCTGTGTGGCAAAGCTCATCTCGAAATCAAGCTGATAGAACTCTCCCGGAGAACGGTCTGCTCTTGCATCCTCATCACGGAAGCAGGGTGCAATCTGGAAATACTTGTCAAACCCGGACACCATCAGAAGCTGTTTGTACTGCTGCGGAGCCTGAGGCAGTGCGTAGAACTTGCCTTTATATTTTCTGGAAGGAACAATGTAATCTCTTGCGCCCTCTGGTGATGATGCACACAGGATCGGTGTCTGGATCTCCAGAAATCCCATTTCCGTCATCTTCTGTCGAAGATATGCGATCACCTGAGAACGGAAAACAATGTTGTCCTTCACCTTCTGATTCCGCAGATCCAGATAACGGTATTTCAGTCGTACATCCTCTCTGGTCTCCTTGGATGTTATAATTTCAAAAGGAAGCTGTTTGTAAACCTTGCCGAGCACATCTACCTTGTGTGCTTCCAGTTCAATCGTTCCGGTCGGGATCTTAGGATTGTAGGTTTCTTCATCTCTTTTCTCGATCAGACCCTCGATGGAAACGCTCATCTCCTTGGACAGTCCGTCCAGAAGGGTCGTATCTCTCATAACCACCTGAAGCACACCATACATATCCCGCAGGTCCACAAAGGATACCCCGCCATGGTCACGGATGTTTTCCACCCATCCGGCTACACGCAGTTCCTTTCCGATATCCTGTTCACTGATTTCTTTCAAGGTCACATCTCTGTAAATGTTTTTCATCGTCTGTCTCCTCCATCTGTTTTCTGAGTTCCTCCCCTTTGGGGAAATCTCTGCACCCCGGAGACTCTGAACAACACAAAAAGTCCCGGAATGCACTTTCTGCATTCCGGGACGGATAATCAATAATCCGCGGTACCACCCGCATTGGTAAACCGGCATCTCCACCAAGACGCTTCATCGCTCTACCCACTCTTTACACTTAACGCGTGTCACGTACTGTCCTAGCACAAATATCTTATGATTCAGGCAGTCTGCTCCGGAGTGTTCCCTTTCCTTGTTTCCCACAAACAGCGCTCTCAGTCGGTGACGCTGTATTCCTGTCGTTTCCGCAAGGCGAGTCTCCTTCATCGCATTTGCTTTTTATATTTAAATTATATACCACAGTCGTTTTTTAAATGCAACTGTTTTTTATAATTTTTTTGATTACTTTACATGAAAAGCCTTCATGCCCGGATATACTGCGCCGGCTCCCAGTTCTTCCTCAATTCTGAGAAGCTGATTGTACTTTGCAACACGCTCTGATCTGGAAGGTGCACCGGTCTTGATCTGACAGGTGTTGAGTGCCACTGCAAGATCTGCAATTGTCGTATCTGCTGTCTCACCGGAACGATGGGAGGAGATTGCTGCATAGCCTGCCTCATGTGCCATCTTAATTGCTTCCAGTGTCTCTGATACGGAACCGATCTGGTTAAGCTTGATCAGGATCGCATTTCCTGCTCCCATGGAGATTCCCTTTGCAAGTCTCTCCGTGTTCGTTACAAACAGATCATCACCGACAAGCTGTACCTTATCGCCCAGTCTTGCTGTCAGCTTCTGCCAGCCTTCCCAATCCTCTTCGTCCAGACCATCCTCGATTGAAATGATCGGGTATTTCTCGCACAGGGCTGCCCAGTGCTCAATTAACTGCTCTGCTGTATATTCTGTGCCTGCCTTCGGCAGCTTGTAATAGCCCTTGCCCTTCTCGCTCTTCCACTCAGAAGAAGCTGCGTCCATTGCAATACGGAAGTCCTTGCCCGGCTCATAGCCTGCTTTTTTCACTGCTTCCAGAATAGTCTCGATCGCTTCCTCATCGGATTTGAGTGCAGGTGCAAAACCGCCCTCGTCACCAACGGATGTCGCAAGTCCACGTTCTTTCAGGATGGATGCAAGTGCATGGAATACCTCTGCGCACCATCTCAGGCACTCTTTAAAAGAAGGTGCTCCTACCGGCATGATCATGAACTCCTGTACATCCAGACCGGAGGAAAGCGCATGGCAGCCACCGTTGATAATATTCATCATCGGTACCGGAAGACGATTGCCGGAAATGCCTCCCAGGAAACGATACAACGGAATCTCCAGTGAAGTTGCCGCCGCTCTGCATGCCGCTATGGAAACTGCCAGAATGGCATTTGCGCCAAGCTTTGACTTGTCCTTGGTTCCATCTGCCTGAATCATTGCCTGATCGATCGCATAGATGTCTGAAGCGTCCATTCCAACCAGCGCATCACAGATTACCGTGTTGATATTATTTACCGCCTTGGTGACACCCTTTCCGAGATATCTGCTCTTGTCTCCGTCACGAAGCTCCAGAGCCTCAAACTCTCCTGTTGATGCACCGCTCGGTGCAGTTCCTCTTCCCACGGTTCCGTCTACCAGTACAACCTCTGCCTCCACAGTCGGATTTCCTCTGGAATCCAGAATCTCTCTTCCTATTACCTTTTCAATTTCCAATGCATTGAACATTTTTATATCTCCTCTCCTTTATTAATTTCGCTCTTATATGGAAATTCCTCTCCGGAAGGTTCACTACGCCTTCCGGGAGCAGTGTCAGCATCACTATCTCAGGAGGATTCCACATGATTTATTCAATTTGTCAGCCCAGCGGTTAGTTATGGCTAACTACATAGTATACTAGCACCTCTGTTTTTAATCGTCAAGCAAAATCTTCATTCCCTCTCTCTAATCCCAGCAACACAAGGAACCTACCAGCTGCGCCATCTCTTCGGTGCTCTCCCGGTATCCGCTCCGGGACCAGCTGATGTACAGGGCATAGAGAACTCCTGCAAAGGCCTGCAGTTTTCTACGCTCATAATTATTCCAGAATTTCATCATATAGACCGTCATATATTTCAGGAAAATATCTCCGAATCCACAATGAAACAGTCCATCCAGAAACCTGCGGTGCTGCAAAAAACAGGAAAAGCAATGAACCATATGCTCTTTGTCATAATAAAATCCACCGGGAATCTTCTGAACGGAAAAAGTTTTTCCTACAGGCTTGCTAAAACGATCCGGGTTCTCTCGGTTCCCCCCGTTATGGTCACTGCCCTGATCTGGGCAGTTTCTAATCCGGTATCCCCTCAAATGCTGCTTTTGTGTCTGATGTAGACTGTTTTATCTGCTAAGTTTGAAGGAATCCGCTATGGTCTTCAGATTCTGTGCACAGTCACCAAGCTGGCTACTGATCGCCTGATTTTCCTGTGCACTGGCTGCTGTGCTCTCAACCATCTCGGCGATTGCCCTCATTGCCTCATTGATATGTTCAATCGCTCTCTGCTGATTTTCAACAAACTCCGCAATCTGCGAAATATGTTCTTTAGATTTCCGGGAGTCTTCCATTCCCTGCGTAATCGTAGCTGAGGTAGCCGTCACCTTCTCTTTTCCCTGTGTCACTGCAAGATTTGACTCATTAATCAGTTTACTGATATTCTCACTCGCTTTGCTGCTGGAATCGGCAAGTGAGCTGATCTCATCCGCAACCACGGCAAAACCTTTTCCAGCCTCTCCTGCGCGGGCCGCCTCGATCGAGGCATTGAGTGCAAGAAGATTCGTCTGGGATGCAATTCCCTGAATCTCTCCAACAAATCCTGCAATCTCCCCAAAACATTTCTCGATGCTTTCCATGGCATTCACCAGTTCCTGCATTTCCTGCGTTCCCGCGTGCAGATGATCATTTGTAACCTCTGCCAGTTTCCGAACATCGACGGCGCTCTGTGTAATCTGTCTTGTATCCTCCGTGAGCTGCGTCATCTCCCCTGTCACAGCTGTCACCGATTCATTCTGCTGGCTTGCGCTGATCGCGACCGTCTCCGTCGTCTTCTCAAGTTCGTCAGCATATTCAAGCACTGCATCGGAGCCCTCCTTAATTTGAAGAAATGCTTCATTCAGATTCCGAAGGATCAGTTCCAGAGACTCCCGGATCTGTATGTAACTTCCCTTAAATTCTCCATCTACCGTTCCTGTCAAATCCCGATTGGAAATTGCTGCAACCGTCTTTGAAATACAGTCGATACAGTTACTCAGTCCATGAACCGTCTCCCCAAGAGCATTCGTAAGGTTCTCCACTTCCTCAGAATTTTTGTCCTCATCAAAAACAACCGTCAGATCACCCTCGGCAATTCTTCCCACCTTGCCGGTAATCGACTCCAGCGGTCTGAATAATCTATCCACACTCTTGCGGGTATATTTCTGTCCGATCAACAATGTTCCAAAATAAATCGCTATATTAAGGATCAAAAGTGCTGCCAGAAAAATCACCAGCGTTGCAAGCGATTCCACGGAAATCACCTTCCAGCCTGTCACCTGCGCAGTATTGGAGGTTCCAAGCTTCAAACCGCCCTGATAGTCCAGAAACATCTTTGTAAAAAGATCCTTGCCCGTCAGGGACAAGTAACGGCCCGAGAGCGTATCAGCCAGAGTCGATTCCTTCTCTGCGCTAAGCGAAAACTCCTCGTTCGGATGCACGAGAATTATGCCATCAGCTGTGGCAAGAAATACATAATTGCTGCCCTGATAGCTCTTCTCAATCTGTGCAACCAGATCATCCATGTACATATCCATTCCGACAACCCCTGCCGGTTTTCCGTCCTTGTAGGATGTCAGAGAAAGCGTGATGCACATTTTCCCGCTCTGCAGATCTACATATGGGTCTGATATATATACTTTCCCGGGTTCTGCCATGGCTGCCTTATACCAGTCTCTTTCCATTACCACAAAATCTGCCGGAGGAACCCAGCCTCCACTCATAATTGTGACATTATCATCATAGCAACTGTAAACCGCCGAAATCTGATCATCAATTGCCACAACAGAATCCACGTAAGCCAGAATATCCTCATACTCCGTCAGGGTGCCACTACTAATGCCCGCTTCCGTCGTCTGTAAGACACTCACCTTAGCTTGCATCATCTCATCGATCTGCGTTGTGTACTCCAAAACCACGCTGCGGTTATCTCTTGATATACACAGAACTACCAATACACAGGAAATAATTACAGACTGCAAACAAATGACTAGAATTGCCCACTTCAAAATCTTGCTGAAAGTGCTCCCGATCTTTTCTCCCAACGTCTTCTGCTTTCCTGCCATGTTGCCACTTCTCCCTTCTCGTCCATCTTTGTAAAAGTGCGTGAATTTTCTCTATTTACAAAACAGAGACGAGGTACGCTTGCACATTCCGTCTCTGTTCTATATTTTAGATATTCATATTCTTAATTCTGTCAACTGCTTCCACAGTATTCTCGTAGCTTCCAAACGCCGTCAAACGGAAATAGGTTTCTCCGCTTGGTCCAAAGCCGGAACCGGGCGTACCTACTACATTGGCATTCTCAAGCAAATAGTCAAAGAACTCCCAGCTTGTCATATTGTTCGGAGCCTTGAGCCAGATATAAGGTGCATTCACGCCACCGGAAACCGTAAAGCCGGCAGATTTCAAACCATTCAGAATATAAGCAGCATTCTTCATATAGTATGCTACCAGTTCCTTCGTCTCCTTCTTGCCTTCTTCACTGTAAACAGCCTCTCCGGCTCTCTGGATAATATAAGGTGCTCCATTGTACTTTGTTCCGTGTCTTCTCGCCCAGAGACTGTGCAGGGCAACATCTCCTACCTTTAATTCCTTTGGAATTACGGTAAAGCCAAGACGCACTCCGGTAAATCCAGCATTCTTGGAGAAAGAACGAAGTTCGATCGCGCAGGTTCTGGCTCCCTCACATTCATAAATCGTGTGTGGAACGTCTGCCTCGGAAATATATGCCTCATAAGCTGCGTCATAAATGATCACACAGCCGTTTTTATTTGCATAATCAACCCACTCCTGAAGCTGTGCCTTATTGATCGTGGCACCTGTCGGATTGTTCGGGAAACA
The DNA here is from genome assembly GCA_934385475.1 of uncultured Lachnospiraceae bacterium. Classification (GTDB taxonomy): domain Bacteria; phylum Bacillota; class Clostridia; order Lachnospirales; family Lachnospiraceae; genus UBA3282. The sequence goes on from CAKRPS010000034.1 coordinate 10,724, forward strand.
AAGATAAATCAAATCCGGCACCTGCTTTGGCAGCTCAGGTGCAAATCCGTTCTCTGCCGTACAAGGCATGTAGATCACATCACTCCAGTTTCCGGTCGTTGCATCATAGGTACCTGTTCTGCCGGCCATGACATTCGTGTCAACATAAACCGGATAAACCGGATCACAGACAGCGATCTTATTATCTAATGCGAAAATTTCCTGAATATTTCCGGAATCACACTTGGCACCGTCCGAAACGAAAATCTCATCCGCTTCGATCTGACATCCTCTTGCTTTATAATCATTCTCTGCAATCGCAGTACGAAGAAATTCATATCCCAGATCAGGTGCATATCCACGGAACGTCTTAGCATCTGCCATCTCATCCACAGCACCGTGGAGTGCCCGGATGACCGCCGGAGAAAGCGGCTGTGTCACATCACCGATTCCAAGCCGGATGATCTTTTTGTCAGGATTTTCTGACGCATATGCGTTTACTTTCTTACCGATTGTAGAAAACAGGTAGCTTCCCGGAAGCTTTAAATAATTATCATTTACTTTTACCATTTTTAAGACCCACTCCTTACCGTCTGTATTCCATCTCAGTTTAACAGCAATTCCAACAACCGTCAAACCCTGCCGGAAGATTTTATCGGGTTCAAAGCTTTTTGTCTATGGCGGCATCCCGCTGTGCCTCCCTGTACAGCGCTTCATACTCCATCCGGCGCGCATGGTACTGCGTATCCTCCAGTATCTTCCTGTTTGCTGCGATCACATCCGACACAACGCCTATCATAAAAGTGAGAAATCCCATGATGATCAACGTACATCCCAGAATCAAAGACTGGACATGACCCCCACCGGTTCCCATACAGTAATACGTGATAAAGCGTATCGCATAGATCAGCCCGACAAGAGTCGGCAATATAGCAATAAAAGTAAAGCATTTCAAAGGTTTATACATCGTGTAGGCCCGGATAATCGTAAGCATGGATTTTTTCACATATCCCCAGATACTGTGAAAAAGTCTTGAAGGGCGCAGTTCCCCATTGGTTCTTATCGGTACACTGGTGATCGGAAGTTTCTCCCTGCCGGCCTGTACAATGGTCTCCAGAGTATACGTGTAATCATTCACCACATTGATCCGCATTGCAGCCTCCCTGCTGAACGCCCGGAAACCGCTCGGCGCATCCGGTATATCCGTGTTCGACGCCTTCCGTACTACCCAACTGCCGAAATGCTGCAGTTTCTTTTTAATATAAGAAAAATGCTCCGTCTGATCGATCGGTCTCGATCCCACTACCATATCTGCTTTTCCATCGAGAATCGGTCTTATCAGCGTCTCAATATCATCCGCACAGTACTGGTTGTCCGCATCCGTATTTACAATAATATCCGCTCCATTTCTAAGACATCCGTCGAGTCCTGCCATAAACCCCTTGGCCAGGCCCCTGTTCTGCGTGAAATTAACAATATGGTGAACACCCCATCTTCTTGCCACCGCAACGGTATCATCATGGCTTCCGTCATTGATGATCAAATATTCTATCGTATCAATGCCTTCTATCTGTCTTGGCAAATCATTCAATGCAATCTCTAACGTCTCCGCTTCATTATAACAGGGAATCTGAATAATGAGTTTCATTGGTATCTCCTCATGTTTCCTAATTGTATTTTCCTAAATCTTCCAGGCGGTAAAGTTCAAAATTAGTCCCTTCCACCTGCAGTCTTTCATCTCTGACAGTATCTTTGATCCATTCCGAATGCCAGGTCACGATCAGGTATCCATCCCCCTGCAAGTCCGGCATGTCCTCCCCTGCTATTATCTGAATTTCCCTGTCCGGCAGATAAAACTGTAAAAGATCAATATATGGCATACCTCCCTCATCCAGATACCATACTTTCTCTGTTTCATCAGTGTTCTGTTCAATCCAATCTGTCACCCCCAGATTCAGCCTATTAATCTCATTGAACAAATACACATAACGATAGCTCAGCAGAATTCCAAGACCTATCTGTATTCCCAGAAGAATGCTCGCAACCCACAACATATTATTTCTACGCTCTATCATAAAAATGCCAGCCAGCATCACAGCTGACAGACAGAGTCCTGCCAGATAGGCCAGCACAAACCCATCCGGAAATACAAAGTTTCCATTTTTCCATGGATAGCTGATCCCTGCTGCAAAATATCCCTGCATCGAATGTGGATCGAGATTTTGGGCCATGTGCAGAGTTACCAGCAAAAGCAGTCCATTCCAGACTGCAATCCCTGCATACCAGCGAATTTTCCTGTCAGCCTGCGATAACTGTGCCATCCCAATGCCGATCCACACCGGCAAAAGAAAATCATTGTATCTCCCGTACACCACAGTATCCATTCTGGTGGCTTCCGCCATGTAAACCGCAGAAATGCCAATCTGCAACATTGCTGACAGCATCAGAAATATTGCCAGATATGCCTTCCAGGTTACTTGCTGACCTTTGCGCACACTACAAATCATTGTCTTAACATGGCCGCCACAGAATGCCAGAGCAAAATAAAACATGCCATATGCAGCCATCCCTACATAGAAAAGCTTTCCTGCCAGACTTTCCAGAAATTTCACAAAATGGCTCCACTGTACAAGCTGACGTATCTTAGCCCACTGCCCGCCATAGTCATTCATTGCCAGCAATTCCTGTGTCGCATGCCCATAGACACTTCCCATAATGTCCTGTTTGACCATAGCTCCGACTGCCATTCCCACAATGCCCACACATATTCCTATGCCGACCGGTCTCCGGTATCGCCTGTCGCTTATGACCATCAACAGCATTGTAAGTACTCCGGCAACAAATACGCCGACTGTCCTCATGTGAACAAAGTAAATATATAGAATAATCCCCTCAAAAAAGATACATTTCCACACACATGGCCTTTGCAAAAAGGATGCAAAAACAAATAACAGAAGAATATACAGAAAAAAAAGCAATGCCTCCGTCAGTGTCATCTGCATATACAACAGCCACGGTGGGTAAAAAACCGAAATCACCGTAAAAAGCAGCACTTTGTGCTTATCCAGCTCTGCAAAAAGCATATGCAGCAGCTTCCACAAAAGAGGAACTGCCGCCCCCTGCAAAACGACATTTAGTACAATTGCCGCCCGATAGGCTGCCAGCTTACTCCCACATATCCGCAGGATAACCGCCAACACTCCACTGTATCCAAATGAATAATATGACCCAAGAGAAGCGCACGCACTCCAATCATAACCATTCCACTTCGCCGCAGTCGCCCAGTAACCGAACTCATCAGGATAAATCGAAAATCCGCAGATACGGTGAATGCCAAATTGAAAAAAAGCAAACAGAATTCCCCAGATTCCCAACAAATACCATGTTGCCTTCCAATTTTTCTTACGCATTGCCTACCACTTTCTCATAGCTTATCAAATCTTTTTCCACAAAATAACCATTCAAAACCCATAAAAGAAAATAACTGGAAGAAGCACGCTCCCTCCAGTCCTTTTCTCCCATCAAGCTTATCCTTAATAGCAGATAAGTGCATATGCAGCCTGTCCGGCAGTTGTCGGGAATGTAACCGTATTAGGATCATTGTCTGCATCCTTAATAATGGAAACCGCTCCGCCAGGACGAACACAAACGATTGCATATGTCTTGCCTTCTTTTGCGAAAGATTTCGGAATTCCAACCTTTACATTAAAGGAAGCTCCGTCAGATGGTAAAAGGCTGAACTTTCCATCTGCCATCTTGCCGAACTCAAAGTTGATAATCGGTCCTACTTCAGCACCCATAGATGCTGCTGCGCTGTCGATAACAGCCTTTGCTGCTGTACTTCTCTTGCTGTCAAAGTTGTAAGCTCTCACATATGCCTTCTCATTCTTAGCAAGACCATAGCTGTCAGCAATGGTTGTCATTCCGGTTGTCACTGCAACTCCGTTTACGCTGGTTGCCAGATAAACACCTGAAACAGCGCTCTTCACACCTGCTACGGAACTAGTTGTCGGAATCTCAGCAATTGTTGACACACTGCTGGATGAGCTCTCGTTCACGATCTGCATTACCTGCTCTGTAACAGTCTCTTCTACAGCCTGAACGGTTGTTGTTGTCGCAGAATTGCCTGATACACTTGAACCACTAGATGCAAGTGCTACATTAGAAGATCCTAACAGAAGTGTCATAGCAAGTGCACTTGATAAGATTCTCTTTACTACTTGTGCTTTCATTGTTTTTCCTCCTCGTTTAATGAATGTTTATAATGATATTTTTAATATCATTATAAACATATTATGCTATTATCAATATATTTTCAAGATGGTTTTGCAATAAAAATTAAAAATATACCATATATTATTAGGAGACTAAATCAGATTGATCCCTTAGGACGAGGTAACGTAATCCAGAAAGGACGAATTAAGATATGTCGTCAAACAATTTAGAACAATATCTGAAAGAGCTTCGCAAATCCTATAATTATTCTCAGGAATTTGTTGCATCGCATCTGAATATTACCAGACAGACCTACTCTCATTATGAGACAGGCCGTATCACCCCACCCGCAAATTCTCTGTATAATATTGCCAAATTATACGGAATTCCGGTTGAAAATCTCATGGAAAAGGTGGTAACATACAATATTAATGACGACTTTGCTAAAAAGCCCAAAGAACCGGAGGTTGATGACTTCCTGAAGGATGATCTCACCGCTTTTCTGGCATATGTCAATGCGCCCGAAAACGAAAAGCGTTTCAAAACACTGCATCGCTCAGAAAAGTTCTTTCTATACTATTATGATCAATTGGATTGTCGTGATCAGGAAGACATCCTAACCTTTATGAAAGTAAAATTTCATAACCGGAAAACGGAAGAAAAAAAATAGCATTGTTTGAACGTCAAAGTATGGAAGAGGCATATTATGTGTGATGATCCGCGTGCATTTCTAAACTATATTCATTCACCTTCAAACAGAAAAAAATACGAAAACCTTCTGCCCTCAGAGCAGATTATACTCTACTACTTCGAACAGCTTGAAGAGCGCACCCAACAGGATTTGATGCGCTATATGTACGAGAAAGGAAAGCGGACGGGGTAAGAAGGGGGAAACTAAAAGATAACGCTCGTTTTCTCTAACTTATTATGAAGTTTTACGTAAAAACAGTTTAGATCCCCCAAAAATAGCTACACTGCTTAGCCCAATTACAGCGACTACAACAAATTCCCTCAAAACAAAACCTCTAATTCCATCTCTTGGAACATACTTTGTGAAATATTCAACCAGTTCTATTTCCACAAATAATAATATAAATTTGGCCACTTCACGTAACCAGTATGATGTCATATGTCTATTAAAATATGACCGATAAACAAACTTAACCCGCCCATACCAGATAAATAAATGTCCTACAATTGTTCCTAAAACAACGCCATTAACCCCACCAATTTTACCAGCTCCAATACTCATTATCAAATTTGTCACAGCACTAAATATCATATATTTCTTATCATATTCATATTTTCCGAACGAATTTCTAAAATAATAAATAACATCTTGATTGATAGCAATATAAATATTAATAGCCATCAAAACTACAAACTGACCATTCAACATACACGCTTCGCCAAGCCATAATCTGACAAATGGGTTTGTCATCTGAATTAAACTTACACACACAAATATACCAACAATATAGGAAATACAGTTAAGTCGTTCCAGTAAAAAAAACTTCTTTTTTATATCTGCCTCCTCGTACAAAAAATTTCCCAAGGAAGCTTGAACAGGTTTCATAACCCTTGTAACCAAGGTGTATGTATATTTCGTGATCATATAATAATTTGAATATAATCCCGCAACGGACACTCCAAACATCATTGTAAGCACCAAATTATCTGTTGCTGCGTAAACTACAGCAGATAATCTATGTTGCAGGAAATTACCCATATCCTTCTTTACATTTTTGACCTCTTCTCCCAATTCAATTCCGGGTATTAAATATTGTCCATAACTCTTCTGGCATTTATAATTGATTCCCAAATTTTGTGCAAGCGTCTGTACCACGCATAAAAGTACATAAAAGTAATAATTATGTGCTATAACTAAAACAAAAATTCTTGCAATATTAACAATAATTAAGATGACTGAATCCCATCTTGCACATATATACTCTTTTTGATCTGCCACAATCAAAAGTCTTTTATATCCGGTTCTGTAAGAGAGTGCCAAATTTAATAACTGAATACAATAAATGATTAAGAGAAATTGAAAACTATAGTTTTCCTTTACAAAAACAATGGGAAAGAGCGGAATAAAAAATATTCCAACTACCAGCACCGCTCGCGCAATACTACGATAAAGCTTCCGGGCTGTCTCCATTACTTGTGAGATTCCCGACCAATTATTGGCAATTCCCTCATACAATCTATAAGAGATAATGCTGTCCATTCCCATGTCTGCTATTGACAATATTGTAAAAATATCGGTAAATATTGCTTCATATCCTGCATATTCAACAGAAAAAAATGTAATCAGCGTTTTTCGTACAATAAGTGCAAGAATCGCTAATAATACATAATTTGTCACTGAATATATACTGTTCTTTATATATTTTTTCTTTCTCACGTTCTCTTTTCCTTAAATTCATTAAATTATGGAATATTAAACTGATTCTTACATAATTCTTCTTTTTCTTGTGCACTTAGTTGTACTCCCGGACAAATATTTACCATTTGTTTGGTGCCATAATTACAATAATCACATGCAGAAAAATAGTTTTTGCTGTAAACGATACGAAGTATATCTTCAGAAGATATTTCTTCTTTCATCAAATTTACATACTCGTTTTCATGCGTTTTGATAATTCCCAAATCCATACCATGTCCAGCTCGCGGACAGTAAAACAGCTTTCCATTCAAAATACTTCTACAGTAATTATTACAATTTCTAAACTGCTTGCTTAATGCCTTATTACTTCTGTTTCTTGGTTTCATATCTCCAACCAATCCCCAATGTAGGTCTTTTGTTTTTAAATAAACATTTATACCATTTTTTTGACATATATTAACCAATTCCATCTTCTTTCCGGATATCACCCCATAGTCGCTAACAATAACCCTTACTTTTTTCTTTTTCAAAGATATGATTGTTTCATTTTGGGGCAATATTGTTCCATTAGTAAATATATCGATATGATCTACCTTACTATTTTCTGCGATTAAATCTATTATCTCTTTTATGTTAGAACTCAGAAAAGGTTCTCCTCCAACCAACACTACCGTACCTATTTCATCAATCTTATTCAATAAATTGTTAATTGAAAAAGAGATTGTCGAAAAGTCTGTATCATAAGGGTTCATATAATATTGCATTAGGTTTGCGCAATCTCTGCACTTAAGAGAACACTTCGTTGTCATTACAATTTCCACTTGTCTGATATATGAATATTTCCCCATTAAAATCTTCAACATCTTTTTGAATATGTCCGGTCGTATCATTGTGTAAAACATATACCACAACTTTTGCATTACCTTCGCCTGACTAAATCCCAAATCCTTAACTCTATCTCTGTAATATAAATTCAACATTTTCATTCTTGTATTTGCATCCATGACTATCTCCATTTATTTAAATTCATATATATTCATTGAAATTTCATATGTTCCATTTTCCATTGCATAACTCCCATTGGGTCCATTTCCAAAACTATACTGAATATCATATACATCTCCCCATATTTTGTCATAACCATCCAGTTCTGTTTCTGAAAGAATATAAATGTTTTGATTCCCATACCTTTTTACAATTTCATCTATATTTTTCAGATTATAAACCAGATTATCATTGATCAGACGTAAATTGCTAGTCAGTCTTGTATTAAGCAGCCCTGATTCTTCATTGCACAATACCACTGCATTTTCCGGAATATGTTCACAGGCATCTTGCCCCAGCTTATACTGTCCACGTTGTGGTGCTCCTGTCAAAAAAGCCGGCCAAAAATATTGATCACACAAAATAATGATCATTATGGCATAAATTGCCCAACTTTTACTTTTGACTGTGCTTCCAACTGCTAGAATAATTATTGGAACCGTATATGGCAGAAAATACCTTGATGCATAGTAATTGAATGGCGTATCTACTTTGCAACAGGTAAAAAAGAACAAACCGTATATACCCATAAAATACAATATTTTATTAAGCCCCGAAAACTCTTTTCTCAAAAATGGTAAAAGAAAAAACAAGACTAACCCTATCACGCTTGTTGCTCTCATAATATTAACAATATTTAAATAGGATATTGCCGTAATTCCAGAATTGACATATCTGCTCCGTAAATTCCACGAGCCTGCATCCATTCCCTCCGGTATGGCATAACAATCTGTAAATGCAAGCATATAACCATGATAAATACTCATGAGAATAATAATGGCAAACGCACATAAACATATTATTTTGAAATTATTGTATATAGGTATACGTATCTTCTCAATAACCGTTCTGTATCTCCTCATAACCAGCAATTGTACTATTGCCCCCACTAAACAAGATGCAGTGATAGTTCCCAAAAGGACTTTGAAAGGTATACTTCCTCCCAATGTGTAAGGTGCAAACTGTCTCATCACATAAATTGGTGAAATCATATAAATAAACCATATTGACAAACTATATAACGTTATCTGTATTAAATTGGTATAGCACAGGTTTTTATTATTTTCTCTAGAACCCTCAAGCATCAAAGCCACATAAAATATAGGTAGATAAATCAGCGTTGAAATGTGCACATAACCCCATAGTCCGAGACACAGTCCTGCTACTATACAACTCTTTCTATCTTTTTTCAGCATGAAATATAGAGACGCTACTCCCAAAAAAAGCATTACAATTTCACTCAATCCTGCTTTGGATATATACAGGACTAATGGCGAAAGTGAAAACATAATCACAGACATCATTCTTGTATATTTGTTATGACATAGTTCCTGACAAATATAGAAAAAAAGCAGAACAAGTAACGCATATAAATAGCCAAGTCCAAACATAGCGTGCCAAATTCCAAACATCCGACCGAACAAAGCAGGAATCACGCACCATGTTTTCAATGCATGTAGATAAAAATTATCCTCTCCCTGCTCATGGTAATGAATAAGGAGTTGATCCTGAAGATCTCTGATTCCTTGATCAACCTTATCCGATATTGCGCCTAATTCCTGAATCTTATGCACCTCCTGGCTGTTATCAAAAACCAACGTCACGACATGTGTAAAATAAGCACCTTGATCGCTGATAGCACTTACATCCTCTGCCGTCGTTTTTATAAACGGAATGGACAGGCACAATAATACAATCATTAGCAACTCTGACTTTTGCGATGACCACTTAAAGTGAGTATTCCTTTTGTATCTAATAAAAACCTTAACTATATTAAGAACCAACAAAATAATCAGAATAATATCTACCGGGAACCTGTCACAAAGTAAAAAAGGCAATGATGCACATATAAATTGTAAAACAAAAAAGGTGTTTGCCTCTACGGCGCATCGCAATACAGTACCTTCCGGATTCTCCATCTTACAATATAAAAAACATAGTGCAACTACCGCACAGACCATCCCAAGTATCATTTTTGATATCCCTCAAGCAAATTTCTTTAGCTTTTCCATGTTTGCATTACTTCTACAAACTTCTTTTCCACTACTTTACTTTCATATTGTTGTAAAAAGCATTCGCGAATTGTGTTCTGCTGCCAAAAACTCTCATTCATCTTACGAATTGCCGTTATAAATTCCATTGCAGTATTACACCTATAGATTCCTTTGTAATCCTCTACCTCATACCCCTCTAACGCCTCATTCGTAGCAAAAATCGTCATTCCAAACATCATCGCTTCTGCTGTTTTGACCTTCATTCCTGCCCCATACTGTATTGGCATTACTATATTGGAATAAGTATAATAGTACTCATCCAAATCTTTAACCGTTCCTATAATCTCTACATTGCAGCGCGCCAGTTCGTTCCTTTTTTTCTCAAAATCTTTCCCAACAATTATTAATTTGTAATCCGACAGTTTAGACATTACTTCTTGTACAAACCATAAAATGCCATAGTAATTTGGTGGAAACAATGAACCGATAAAAAGAAGTGTTTTGTCATTTGACTTTCTATGTACTCTATTTTTATTAAAACGATCTCTGAAACTAATTGGCAGATATAAATCCGGTCTTCTGTTATATAATTGTTGCAATCTATTTCCGTCTCTTTTGTTTAAACAGATAACTTTATTCGCTTTTCTACATACAATTTTTTCATTGTATCTCGATATCAGATATGGAAGATAGTATGCCATGCCTTCTGTTTTTATCTTGTTATATGAATAATCTGTTTCTATATTATGAAAAAAACAAATAGTGTAAATATCATCTGGCACTTTGTTCAATATCTTTCCCAACGTAGAACTATCTAGATATAAAATGGCCGGTTCAATTTGTTTGATATATTGAAGTATCTCTTTCTCAACGGCATAAGAATAATTTTTTCTTCCGTTTAAAGTATCTATTATATTTCCTATTACCGTGCCAGTTTTAAGAAAATACTTTATCTTACTATCTTCTGTTTTCTCCACTTTTTCATTAACAATTATCCCTGTATAAAGGTCAATCTCTTCAACGTTTTTTAATAGTTCATAGTTTCTTCGAGAACACTGCATCCCACCATTTCCGATTTCATGAAAAATATTCTGACAACCTATAAATACAACCTTTATACCCATTATTTCACCTTCTGATCTATTCTCTAAATTGCCTTTTTTATAATTCCAAATTTACTGTTATATTTTTTAGCAACCTTAAGTACATCCACAGCGGCATACACATTTATATAAACTGCAATTGCAACCAATCTGCATATATAGCTACATTTATGGTTTTGAAACACATCCCAAGCATGTGCTTTCGCATAAGCTAATAATGTTTCTTTAAATTCAGAGTCCTCACAATCTTTCTTTAACTGTGTTAGGTAATCTACACTTTTTATAAAAAGCATAGATTGAATTGCTTTATATATATTGCATTTCATTTTATTTTCCTGTGATATATTATATAAGGTATACCACCATTTTTTCATATCATATGATTCAAGCATATGAGTTACACTTGTCCGTGTCTGATAGTAAAAATACAATTCTTCATTTGTCACAGAAATATTTTTACACTTTTCTAATATTTCGTAGCAAAAAATAAAATCTTCTGCCAGTTTATAATCTGTTTTAAATCTGCTATCTCCGATTACATATCGTGGAAACAATTTACAGCAAGGATATCCCATAATTTCTTTTCTATAAAAAAAACTTTCCAACGCTGTATCTTGGTTAAAATTTTTAACGACATTTTTTTTATTTGCAGAAAAACTATGTGCTTTCTTACAAAAAATCTTTCTGTACGAACATCCTGCCAGATCACATGGTTGTTCCTCATATATGCAAACTAAACGTTCTACATATTGAGGAAGGATCTCGTCATCTGCATCACAAAAAACAATATAATGACCTTGTGCAACATCCAGTCCCAAATTTCTTGCTGCCGCTGCGCCTCTATTTTCCTGTTTATAATACATTAACTGTAAATGTTGTATTGCGTATGACCGACATATATTCTCTGTTTTATCATAAGATCCATCATCTACAATTATAATCTCTATATTTTGATATGTTTGCTTTAAGCATGCTTCTATCACTCTACTAATCGTGTTCTCTCCATTATACACAGGTATAATAATACTAACTTTTTTATCTTGTTTCATTCGGCACAAGCCCCCACTCCGAATATTCCTTGCAAGAGACCGCCCACTCCATGCCGTATCTTCTCTGTCTTACCGCACAATACCGACACAATGGAATAGGGTTAGTTAGTTTCTTAATTGTCTCTTCAGTATTTTCAGTACTATATATATCAACGCTATCCTCTGAAGTAACTGGTATATTTTTGTTAAAATACTTATTAAATCGATTTATAAATGCAGCATAAGAGCATGTATACAGGTGCCCATTTGATAAATTAATGCAACTTCCAGCCATAAAACAATGTCGGAAACTATCCGTTCCATCCTGTTTCCCTTCTGAATCAATTGGCAAAACATACTGTCGCTTTTTAAACAACTTTGTTCTCCCTTTATATTCGATATGTACATAATTTCTCTCTTTTATAATGGTAGCAATTCTGGAATAATCAAATTTAACTGGATATCTGGTTATTTCTATGGCAATATTTTTTTCTTTACAAGTATTCCAAAATTCTTCATCCATTCTGTCCAACAAAAAACCGTTAGTAATAATAAAAATTGGTACTTGACGATACGCCTGTCTTGCGACTTTTAAAATGTATGAAATATCCGGATGCAATAATGGTTCTCCACCTAATATATAAAGTCTTTTAATTTTATTATCCGGCAAAAGCATCGCTGTTCTAATTATGTCCTGCTCAAAATCTTCTTTTTTTATAAACCACGGAGTTGCTATTGGTGAAAAATGACTACATCCCTTACAATTTAAATTACAATGACTGACAATATCAATTTCTATAGATTCTATTTTTTCAACTTTTTTATCAAGATTTTTGGGTATCCAACTTTTGTACGGCTTATTTAAAAATTCAAAAATATTCATATTTTACTTGTCTCCTAAAACATCAATCTCTCCACAGTCTCTGTCATTCTGTCCCACGAAAACCGTCTGGCTTCCTCTTTTACATTTTGACTAAACTCTGCTCCTTTATCTTCTGCAAAGAAACGGATAACTGCGTCGGCTAATTGTTCCACATTTTCTGATTCCACCACATATCCCGTTCCATTATTAGATACTACTTCTGGCAAACCGCCTACATTTGTAACAATAACTGGTTTTTCAAATCCATAGGCAACCTGGACGATTCCACTTTGTGTCGCACTCACATATGGCAGTACCACTACATCACTTGCCATAAAGTACTTTTCAACTTCGCAATCTGGCACATATTCCATGCGCAAATCCACAACATTTTCTATTTCTAATTCCTTAATGAGATTCATATACTGATTCTTTTCTTCTCTCATTTCTCCCACAACAAGTAACCTAACGTGTTTAACCTCTTTTTGAACTTTTGGCATTGCCTTTAACAAATATTGCAATCCTTTATACTTCCGAATTAATCCAAAAAATAAGATAACTTTTTCTTCCTCCGCAATTGTTAATTCCTTACGTGCTTGTTGCTGCGTCATTCCAGTAAATTTATATGCCTCATAGGTGGGATGTACCGCTTTTTCATAAATAGGTTTTTTAATAATCTGTTTTAAGTCCTGCTCATCCTGGCTGGATTGTACAATAAAACGATCTCCATGTCTCAAGGTCATTTTTGTAAGAAATTTATCCATTGGAAACCGTTCATGAGGTAGGACGTTATGGCATACAAACAATGTCTTCGTGTTTTTTAAACACTTTGTCACAATCCAGAAACACGGTGCAAAATACGGATGTTGCCACTGAAAAATAACCATGTCTGGTTTAAGTTTATTGATTTTCTTAGCTGTATAAATGCAATTAATGGGATCTGCTGTGTGTAACCAATATTTTGTTCCTTCAATTTGAAATGTTTTGTCTGAGTAATCCTTCTGTTCTTGTTTGAACAATAATTTAGGGTATTGCATTTTATATGAAATCATTGTTACATCAAACTTTTTTTCCAAAGCCCTATACATCAGTCCTGTATAATGTGCAATTCCACTATTATATGGATAAACCGGTCCCACAATGATTACTTTCTTCTTTTCCGCATTTTTCATATTGTCTTTTCTATCCTTTTTTATTTCTGTTTTATTCTACCTTTATATCTCGCTATTTTCAATAGCTATATTATAATATTATGCTATTTTATTAGTCAAAAAATATGACCATCCCTCAATGGCCATATCATAATTTCTATATTCTGCCCAGTTAAAATCACAAGGACTACACCTTTTGCCGCTTCAAAAGTTCCTCATACTTTCTCTTTAATTCTTCATTCTCTTTCAGGGCTCGCTGTTTTTCTTCCTCTGCCTCCCTGGCTTTGGTTTCTGCTTCTTCAACTCTGATTTCTGCCTGATCGGCACGGTTCTTCTCTTCCTCAGCCCTGGCTTTCTCTTTGTCTACCATCTCTTTCAGCTCATCGATCATGAACTCTACGGTATTGTCATCCAGTTCTTTCAGTTCTCTCGAAAACATCCCCATTACCCTCTCTGTGCTGCGGCACATCTCATAGACCTGTTCATACATCGGACGGAACTTCGGATACTTCTCAAGCAGCTCTATGATCTGCTCCGGTTCCTCTACCGACAGGAACACCAGCCACGCATCCAGTTCGTCCTGTATTCGCTTATTTCTGTCTCTTCAACAGTTCCTCATACTTTCTTTGTATTTCTTCAACTTTTTTAAGGGCCTGCTTCTTTTCTTCCGCCTCTTTCTGCCTCTCCTCTTCTATCTCTTTAACAGCACGCTGTTTTTC
>CAKRPS010000035.1 GCA_934385475.1 uncultured Lachnospiraceae bacterium
CTAGGTACCACACGTTTCTTCCTCTCCATCCATCTGCCTCATTTATCATGCATGATTCCGTGTAGTTATTGGGCTTCAACGTGTCTAGCAGTCTTACCCTCATGCATGACCTCATATGAGATTTCTGTTCGTCAGACCAGAGATTTGCCCGTGAGTTAGTATGTTCCTCACATCCAGCTTCCTTCAGATTCCATCTCACGATGGACACCCTTGCCTTCGGCTATATCCTTCCCACTACCGGGTGGATTCGGGACTTTAACCCGTTAGAAACGTGCGCCGCTAGGCGCACTAGCAAAAAACTGCCCTCCACCGGATCACTCCGGCAAAGGGCAGTTTCTTTTTCATCTCTATTCTTATCGCGGCATTTCCGCTTATCGTTCCTCTCGGAAATATGCCTGTCCCAGACTTTCGGGCGGCTGATTTTCCCGTTTGTTGCGCATGCTGGTAATGATCAGCACGATGATCGTTACTACGAACGGAAGCATCTTATACAATTCCTTTACGGAAAGATTCATTCCGGTCGGGATGAACAGATGCAGAATATACAGGCCACCAAAGAGCATGGATGCCAGGATACACACATTCGGTCTCCAGATTGTGAAAATGACAAGTGCAATGGCAAGCCAGCCACGATCGCCGAACGCGTCATTCGACCAAACGCCACAGGCGTAGTCCATTACATAGTACAGACCGCCAAGGCCTGCGATCATACTTCCTACACAGGTAGCCACATATTTGTAACGGGTGATGCTGATACCGGCTGCATCGGCTGTCGCCGGATTTTCTCCTACTGCCCGCAGATGCAGTCCCACTCTGGTATGTCCCAGCACATAGGAAGCAATCAGGGCTATAATGATCGCCGCATAAGCAAGAAAACCATAGGAGAGGAAAATCGTTCCAAACCATCCAAGCTTGCCCGCAAACGGCAATGACTTACTGAAATAGGAGCTTGTTGCGGAAAGTGCGATCGACGGCACTTCACTTCCGGTCAGTTTGATCAGGGAACCACCGAAGAAGTTACCAAAACCAACACCGAAGGTCGTCATTGCAAGACCCGTAACATTCTGGTTTGCACGGAGCGTAACCGTCAGGAAGCAGTAAAGCAATCCCATCAGAAATGATCCCAGAAGGGAGGATAACAACGGAATTCCGATTGCCAGAAATGCATTCATCGCTTCTGCCGGAACTGTCTGCTCGTAAAAGAAAGCTCCAATGACTCCACAGATACCGCCCACATACATAATGCCGGGAATTCCCAGATTCAGGTTACCGGACTTTTCCGTCAGGGTTTCTCCGGTCGCTCCGTACAACAGCGGAATACTCTGTACAATTGCACGAGGGATAAAGGAAACCAGATCAAGCATTTTTCTTCTCCTCCTTCTTTCCGTTCTTTCTCAGACTAATCTGATAGGTGATAAAGAACTCACTTCCAATGATAAAAAACAGGATAATACCCGTCAGGATATCTCCAAAGGAATGGTTCAGGTCAAAAATCGTAGAAATCTCACTTGCGCCTCTGTCAAAAAATACCAGCAACAGACTTGTAAAAATCATGACGATCGGATTGAACTTGGCAAGCCAGGACACCATAACCGCGGTAAATCCTCTTCCTCCGGCAATGGTCGTCGTGATCGTATGATCGGTACCTCCTACCAGAAGCAGTCCCGCAATACCACAGATCGCACCCGACAGGATCATTGTACGGATGATGATCTTGTTGACCTTAATACCAACGTATCTCGCAGTCTTCTCACTCTCTCCCACAACAGCGATCTCATATCCCTGCTTGGAATAATTGAGATAAACATACATTCCAACTGTCATCACAGCCACGATCAGGATATTCAGAAGATATTTGTAGGAACCGATCTGCGGCAGCCATCCGGCGCAGGTATCCTGATTGATAATTCCAATCTTACCGGCTCCCTTCGGCACTTCCCAGACGATAACGAAGAACGCTACAAGCTGGGTCGCCACATAGTTCATCATCAAAGTGAACAGGGTTTCGTTCGTATTCCATTTTGCCTTGAAGAAGGCGGGAATGGCACCCCATATTGCTCCTGCGATACAACTGGTCACAAGCATCAACAGGATCAGAAGTGCATTCGGGATCTTGTCTCCCAGCAGGATCATGCAGGCTGCGGATGCAAGTCCACCCACAAGTACCTGTCCTTCTCCACCGATATTCCAGAAACGCATCCGGAAGGCCGGTGTAACCGCCAGTGACACGCACAGCAGAATAGCGATATTCTGAAGTAATATCCATATCTTACGCGGTGTCCCGAAGGCTCCGCTCCATATGGTCTTATACACGGCAAGCGGATTCTCACCCGTCATAGCCGTTGTAAAAAATGCACATACCACCAAGGCTAACAGAATAGCGATACCACGGATCAGCCACGCATGATACCACGGCAGCGTTTTACGCTTGGAGATATGAAAAAGGGGTACTCTCGTTTTTTTATTCATCTTTGCCTTCACCTCCAAGTCTGGTCATCATCATACCTACCTGATTTTTCGTTGCTTTCCGTCCTTCTACGATACCGCTCACCTTACCGCCGCACAGAACCAGAATACGGTCGCACAGCTCCAGAAGCACATCCAGATCTTCTCCGACGTAGACAACCGCTACGCCCTTTTTCTTCTGCTGATTGATCAGGTCATAGATCGTATAGGAAGAATTGATGTCCAGTCCACGCACAGCGTAAGCTGTGAGGAGAACCGACGGTGCTGACGCGATCTCACGTCCTACCAGCACCTTCTGTACATTACCACCCGACAATCTTCTGACCGGGGTCTCAAGGCTTGGTGTGTTCACTTCCAGTTTCTTTACTACACGCTCGGCAAGAGCCTTCGGGTCCTTCCGGTTTGTAAAGAGAGAATGTCCTTGCCTGAAAGAACGCAGCATCATATTGTCCGTCAGATCCATGTTTCCAACCAGTCCCATTCCGAGGCGATCCTCCGGTACGAAAGAGAGCGTTACTCCCAGAGAGGCAATTTCCATCGGCTCCTTGCCAACCAGTTCTTCCTTCTGTCCATCCTCACCAAGATAGCAGATACTTCCCTGCTCCACAGGCTGAAGTCCTGCGATCGACTCCAGAAGCTCCTTCTGTCCACAGCCGGAAATTCCCGCAATACCCAGAATCTCTCCGCTCCGGATATCAAAGGAAACATCGTCAAGCTTCACGATTCCGTCTATGTTGCGGACTGTCAGATGCTCTATCTCTATCTTTTTCTGCGGGTTTACAGGTTCCGGTCTCTCAATATTCAGGGTTACCTGACGGCCAACCATCATGTTGGTCATCTCCTGTGCATCGGTTTCCTTCGTGATCAGATCACCGACAAACTCTCCATGACGCAGAACCGCTACCCGGTCTGACAGGGATTCTACCTCGTGCATCTTATGGGTAATGATCACGATCGCCTTTCCGGCGTCACGCATATTCCGAAGTACCGCGAACAGCTTTTCTGTCTCCTGCGGTGTCAGAACGGCCGTAGGCTCATCGAGGATCAGAATATCTGCCCCACGGTAAAGAACCTTGACGATCTCCACCGTCTGCTTCTGTGATACCGACATATCATAGATTTTCTGATCCGGGTCCACCTCAAATCCATACTGTTCGCAGATTTCCCGAATCCGCTGTGCCGCCGCCTGAATATTGAGTCTCTTGTGATCATTCAGACCGAGCACGATATTTTCCGTCGCCGTAAGAACATCCACCAGTTTGAAATGCTGGTGAATCATTCCGATTCCATAGGAAAAAGCATCCTTCGGAGAACCGATGACAGCCTCCTCACCATTGATAAAAATCTGCCCCTCATCCGGATAATAAATACCGGAAAGCATATTCATCAACGTTGTCTTTCCGCTTCCGTTCTCTCCCAGAAGCGCCAGAATCTCTCCCTTGTAAATTTCAAGAGATACCTTGTTGTTTGCCACCACCGTGCCAAACGTTTTTGTAATGTCCTTCATCACTACCGCAGCTGTTTTCTTCTCCAAAGGACTATCCTCCCACCAATTATTTTTGCTATACACCAAACGGTGCAACCGAAGAAAGGGAAGTACAGACGAAGCTGCACTGCCCTTCCTTACATCCTGCTTTTATGTTCTGTTTTATAGCTATTCAGACTAGAATGCTGTATCCAGCAGATTAATACCATCAATCTTCAGATCAAAATACGGTGCTGCACGATATTCAGATTCATGGAAATATCCGTCAGAAACAACTTCAGTATCCGGCGTATAGTCAGGATCTGTATCTACGTCTGCCTGATAGCTGTCTACTGCCTTACCATCTACGGTAAAGGTTGTTGTATCAAATACATGTGTTGTTCCATCGATCAGGGCTTTCTTAACTTCCTCAATCTTTGCAGCTGTTCCCTCTGCGGCTGCTGTCTCATTGATATCTGTCAATACAACAGAACCGGTATCCAGAGTACCTGTCCAGTCAGCTTCAACTGCCTGACCTGCTACTACGTTATTGATCACATGCTCATAGTAAGGTGCCCAGTCAATACGGGAAGATACGATGAAGGTGTTCGGGCATGCAGCAACTGTAGAACCATTGTAGGAAACGTTCGGTACGCCTGCTGTCTCACATGCTGTAGGAGCTCCCATGGAGTCTGCATGCTGGCTGATCAGCTTACATCCGCTGGCGATCAGCTTGTTAGCGCCTTCCTTCTCTGCTGTCTCATCATACCAGGAACCGGTAAAGGTAACATCCATGGTCACGGTCGGGCATACGCTCTTAGCGCCAAGATAGAAGGATGTGTAGCCGGAAATAACCTCCGCATAGGTAAATGCTCCGACATAACCCATCTTTGCTTCCTCTGCTGTAAACTCGCCTGCATCGATCATCTCATTTAACTTCAGACCTGCTGCAACACCTGCAAGGTAACGGCCTTCATAAATAGAAGCAAAAGCGTTGTGATAATTGTCAAGTCCCTCTGTATGTGCCTTTGTTCCGGTTGCATGGCAGAACTGTACATCAGGGAACTCTCTTGCTGCCTGAATCATATAATCTTCATGTCCAAAGCTGTCTGCAAATACGATGCTGCATCCTGCATCTACAAGCTCACATGCTGCATCATAACACTCCTGTCCTTCCGGAATGTTCTTGCGGTAAATAAACTGGTCTTCGCTAAGTCCAAGAGCCTCACGGGCCTCGTCAGCGGCGTTCATGAAGTTCAGGTCATAGGTAGAGTTTTCATCGTGTAAGAAAATAAATCCAACCTTGAGATCAGAAGGGATTGCTGCATCTGCAGCTGCCTCATCTGTTGCAGCCTCATCCGTAGCAGCTTCGTCTGTAGCTGTCTCATCCGTAGCAGCTTCGTCTGTAGCTGTCTCATCGGCTGTCGTCTCAGTGTTTGTCTCCTGTGCAGGCGCATCACTGCTGTTTCCGCATCCTGCCAGAGTACCCATGCACAATCCAAGTGCAAGTACCAGTGCTCCAAATTTTTTCATGGTTATCCTCCTCTTGTGTCTGCCGCTTTCCGCGACATGACTATTTGTGTAAAAACAAAAAAAACAGACATAAACTGTCTGTTTGTCAATTTCTGAAAGATTGCGATTCGCACTGAATTTTACCGATAGTCATGACTGAAGCGGCGTCATGGTAGAAACTTTCGGGCCATCTATCCGAAACTATATCGACAAAGCATTTGTTTTATACAGGCACATAGTAAAACGAAAAGTGACCTCTTGTCAACACAAATACGCCCACAAATGATAAATTTTGTGTTTTTATCAATAGAAAGGTCATTTTTCGCCATATAATATGTATAAAATGACATATGCCCCGACCTGCTTCTGTCCAGTCCGGTTTTCCGCACTCAGATCACATAATTGTTGTTCATTTCGTTCTGCCACTCCACAAGATTGGCAAGTGTCACCTTGTCCACAACACTGCTCACAGAATCGTTGACCATCTTCCACAGCTTGAGTGTGGCACAGGTATCCTGTCTGGTACAGCTGTTTACCTCATCATCCAGACAAGCCACCGGCGCAAGACTTCCCTCCGTCAGCCGAAGGATCATTCCCACCGTATACTGCTCCGGCGCTTTGGTCAGCCGATAACCGCCCTGCGGTCCCCGGATACTCTTGACATATCCTGCCCTATTTAAGGAAGAAATAATCTGCTCCAGATACTTGTCGGATATCTCCTGTCTTGCCGCAATATCCTTGATGCGGACCGGTTCCCCCGTGTTGTGGATTGCAAGATCCAGCATCAGTCTGAGTGCATATCTTCCCTTCGTCGAAATCTTCATAACTCTACTTTCCTTTCCAGCAATAGCAATTCCCTGTCAACAACTTACATCTTATCATACTCTTCGGATTCCTCAATATCGTTCACCGGTTTCTTGAGTCCCTCGATCTTGATGCCATTCTTCTCTGCATAATCCCAGAGAGCCGCATGGATCGCTTCCTCAGCAAGCAGTGAGCAGTGAACCTTCACAGGCGGAAGTCCATCCAGAGCCTCCATCACGGCCTTGTTTGTCACCTCTAAAGCCTCCTGTACCGTCTTGCCCTTCACAAGCTCTGTCGCCATGGAACTTGTTGCGATCGCGGCACCGCAGCCAAAGGTCTTGAACTTTACATCCTGGATGATACCCTGATCATCAATATCCAGATACATCCGCATGATGTCTCCACACTTTGCATTTCCAACAGTACCTACACCGCTGGCATTTTCTATTTCACCGACATTTCTCGGATTCGTGAAATGTTCGATTACCTTATCACTGTACATACACTCTTCCTCATTTCTGTGCACATCTCTCATCCTACGTTGTCTGCCAGGTGCACTCTGCCAGTTATTCCAAGTGGATGTTCCGTTTTTACATCCCACTTTTCATATCATTATTATAGGATATATTATTTATACCCCATTTTATCCGTTCTGTCAATGCACTTTCTTATCCACCTTTTCGGAATGTTATGGTTGAAACTGTTAATAATTCTCCCCAATTATTCGATATAAATAACAGATAATGATTCAGAAAGTAAACGGACTTACAAAAATTGCTAAGGAGGGCATTCACTATGAATAATATCACAGGCTACAGTGCATATCAAAATACACTGCACACCCTCTCTTCTTCCCAGAAGAATACCAGTACAAAAGAGACAACCACCAAAACACCGGCTGCCAAGAACACCGGTATCCGCAATACAACAACCGAGAAGGCTAAAGAAAAAGCTTCTTCCCCTGTCCTGAGCGACAAGGCCAAAGCACTTTTGCATGAACTCAAAAAGACCTACAGCAATATGGATTTCTTTGTCGCTGATTATGACTCCGACGAAGAAGCACAGTCCTATCTTGCAAGAGGCAGCAAGGAATACTCCGTTCTGATCGATCCGCAGGAACTTGAGAAAATGGCCGGGGATGACGAAATAAAGTTCAAAAATCTCTCCTTGCTCGATGATGCCATCAAAAATCTGGACTCCATGAAGGAGCAGCTTAAAGATACCGAGAATGAGGACAGCGTTGTCCGCCTTGGCGTAACAATCGGCAGTGACGGAAATGTCTCCTACTTTGCGGAGCTTGAAAAGATAGGCGAACGCCAGAAGGAGTTTGTCGATAAGATCCGCGAGGAGAAACAGGATGCCAAAGAGAAAGCCGAAAAGGATGCGTCAAAAGATGTTGACAATCCATCCACCAAAAATACCTATGGAAAGGTTCGGCGAACCACTCTCCATTCCTGCTCTGTCGATGATCTTCTCAAACAGATCAATCAGCTCGACTGGAGTACTATCCCGGAGGA
This sequence comes from uncultured Lachnospiraceae bacterium, assembly GCA_934385475.1. Classification (GTDB taxonomy): domain Bacteria; phylum Bacillota; class Clostridia; order Lachnospirales; family Lachnospiraceae; genus UBA3282. The sequence goes on from CAKRPS010000035.1 coordinate 7,765, forward strand.
AACACTTCTTCCCGGTGCAACCGGAAACCATTTTGATTTAAGTGTCTAATTCTACACAACCATAGAATCGAGATTCGCAAAGCGGATCTCGATTCTTATTAGTTTCATCGTCATATAAATAACTTCTTACATCTGTTTTTCCATGTATTTTCTCTTTTCAAAAAAAGCATTGATCGTCTCTATGATCTGTGCCGGCTCCATCGTCTTGAGCAGATACCCCTCCGGCTTCAATGCCATAATCTTCTCCCCCTTATTACCATATATCGGTTATTATAGCCGATTTTTTATATTTCGACAATTCCTGTTTTATAAAAAAAGCTTTCCCCTCTTCATATGAGACCGCAGACCAAAAAACGGGTATCTGCCTGATGGCAAATACCCGTTTTCATTAATTTTATGCAGCTATGTATGATTTAAGAAAGCTTACGCCCTTCTCATATCAATATAGTCGATCAGCATTTTCACGCTGTTCGTCATGCCAAGTCTGCTGCTGTTGATCGTCAGCTCATAGTTTCTGGAATCTCCCCACTTACTGTCGCAGTGACTGTTGTGATAGTATTTACGCTTCCGATCCATTTTCTTGATGAAGTCCTTGGCATCATCTTCCGTCATCTCGTACTTTTTCATGATACGATTGACCTTACAGTCCATATCACCGTTTACAAAAATCGGAATCATGCACTTATAGTCCTTCAATATCTCTTCCGAGCATCTTCCTACTACAACGAAGGACTCTCCGCTTTTTGCTTTCTCACGCAGATAATCAAACTGCATCTGTGCCACATTCTCCGAAGGAGAAGAATTCATACCCTTCACCGTTCTGTACAATGCAATCGCTTTCTTCTCATCAAATTCCTTTAATTTCTTGCCGTCCACATTGCGTTTCTCAGCAATCTCATCAAGCAGATTCTGATCATACAAGGGTAATCCATAATGCTCCGCAAGCTTCTCAGCAATCTCATGTCCAGCCGATCCAAATTCACGTCCAATTGAAATAATTAGCTGTTCCACATTATACACCTCCCTTTATATTATATGTATCTTACACAGATCATGATCGTTGCGATGATCATAACAATGGCCGTCGCAGGTGCCATCACCTTACAGTACGATCCCCACTTAATAATATGACCTTCTTTCGCTGCCGTTGCAATTCCGACAACGTTAGCGGAAGCTCCGATAGGAGTCGCACTTCCTCCGATATCAGTACCCATAGCCAGAGACCATGACAGAACGGACAGATCCACACCCTGTGTAGCTGCCAGACTGTTGATAACCGGAATCATGGTAGCTGCAAAAGGAATATTGTCGATAAAGGCACTCGCGATCGCAGAAATCCATACGATCACCGCTACCATCAGATACATATTTCCTCCGCAGATCTTTCCAATGAAAGATGCAAGTAATGCAAGTACGCCGGTCTGCTCCAGACCACCTACCACGATAAACAACCCCACGAAGAACAGCAATGTACGATAGTCTACCTTTTTGATCAGGGTAAGGGCATCCTTACCTGCTGTAATCAATGTTAAAATCGCGATCAATGTTCCAATGAAAGATACTGTCAATCCGGTTGTCGCATGTGTGATCAGAAGAACCACTGCCAACAGGAAAATAACCGTGCTGACTGCAAATCCCTTACGGCTCTTGATCGCTGATGACGGTGTCGGCAAAGATGCAATATCAATGCTGTCTGCCCCATTTTTCATCAGTTCCTTGCGGTATACCAGATAAAAATATATTAACACAACAATCAGAGAAATTCCAGCCATGATACCTGTGTTTTCAATGAAATCCGCAAAAGAATATCCCAGAGATGTTCCGATGATAATGTTCGGTGGATCTCCACACATCGTTGCCGATCCACCCAGATTTGCGCAGAATACCTCTGCCAGAATCATTGGAACCGGATTGAACTTCAACAGCTGTGAAAGTTCTATCGTCACAGCAGCCAGGAACAGTATAACGGTGATACTGTCGATAAACATAGCCAAAAAGGATGACAGGATCATAAAGGTTATAAAGATCGGAATAACCTTATATTTCACCAGCTTTGCAATTCTCATACAAAGCCATCTGAAAAATCCTACATGCGCCATTCCTTCCACCATAATCATCATACCGGCAATGAAAATGATGGTTTCCCAGTTAATTCCCGAAGATGTCTCTGCGGCCTGTCCTCCCGCATACCAGAAACTCTCCGTAAAAATACTTCTGACATTCAGAGTTTCCCACACAGCATCCATACTGTGCATACCTACACCGAAAACCAGAATCAGCGTCAACGCACCGCATGCCAGTGTCACATAGTGTCTCTCCCACTTATCTATGATGATCAAAATAAACATAGATAAGAAGATGATTGCAGCAAAAACCTGTGCCATTTCTCTCTCCTCCTGCTTCTTTTCTCAGCATTTTTATGTATCGGGCATTTCACCCAAGGAAAGATTATAACACAATCTAAAAAATAGGCAAACAGAAAAAATGACAATTTCGCTAATATTATGCTAAGATTCCCAAATACGTTTTCTGCGCCACTTCCAGCTGTCTGTCCCGCTTCATTTTCCGTTTTTCTTCCTCTTTATCCTCTTCCTGCTCCTTGCGGGTTTCCAGTCTCTCCTTCAGTTCTTCCTGAATCTCTTCCTCTGCCTCATCAAAATTCTCGATCAGCTTATCCCATTCCTTGAGGGAATACTCTTTCCCGCCTGTCATAAACTTCTGATCTGCCTCGTGGTTCAGAATCCGGCGTTCTATCAGATTCTTGCATCCGGCAACGCCTTCCTCTTCTTTCTCCTCCATCTCATTCAGTTTGCTTGTACAGTAATTGTACTGATGGATGGCACGCAGGATCGCATTCAGATCCTCCGGTGAAAACATGCTGGCCGCCTTGCTGATATCGCCAAAGTTCTCTACATTCACTTTCAGATTTCCACCGCTTGGAAGACTGATGTTCAGAACCTTCTTCGGATCCGTCATATCCCCGAGCGTAATCGAGTTGTTTTTGTAATCGCAGACAAAGACCACACCATTGTATTCGATGATACCGTCCCTTGCCATGTAAGAATATGGACACTTTTTCTCTATGTCGCGAAGAAGTGCTCCAAAGGTGAGATCATCCTGTTTGCCCTGCACCTTCGTATTTCTCTGTGTTCCCGTTTCATTCTGTGGCATCTGTGTGTTGCCGATCCATGTTGTAATATTCATAGCAATCCGTTCTCCATTCCGTCTATCCTTCTCTTGTCTCTATAACAGAGACTAGAAAAGGACAGCACAAACATTATACTGTTCTGCTGTCCTTAGCAAATTTTACATCCATGTGTATTATATCTCGGTCAGAAAGTCTGAAAGCTTTACCTTGCATCCGTGTTTTCTTTTATACCTTTTTACACCTTACTCAGACAATCTCATATCCAGCCTTTGCCAGTGCCTCCAGTGCCTTATCAATCTGCTCTTCCTTGACCAGAATATAATCCGTATTAAAAGTGGATATCGCAAATATGCCAATCTTATTTTCTGCAAGGATCGTTGTGATCCTGGAAAGAATTCCTATCAGTGAAAAATCCAGCACTCCCTGAATCCGGAATGCACGCCATCCGTCCTCCTGCGCCGTCACATTCTCCGGAACATCTTCTGTCATGCACACCAGTGACCACTCCTCGTCCGTCTTCCCCGTAAAACAAAATCTGCTGTTAAAGTGTACCTGTGAATAGTCCTTTACTTTGCACACTGAAAAACGATACTCCAGCTTCTTGATTTCCATAAGCTGCCTCCTGTCTCTTTTTCTAAGTATCCCCGTAAAGTTCCATTCTTAATACACAGGTTCTGAAAGTGTTCAGCAAATGCCTGTAAGAACCATCGGGAATATAATCTGTCCAAAACAGTTTACCAGAATATGAAAAAAGATTCCATATCGTATTCCCTCTGTTTTCCATGCAGTTTCCGCAAACACCAGGCCCGGAACAAGAGATAACAGAATATTGACCGGATTTCCATGCCCTATCGCAAACAATACCGTACTGAGGATAATGGCAAGCCACTTGCCGTATGGTTTCATATTCTGCAAAACGATTCCCCGAAACATATACTCCTCAACAACCGGCATCAGCAGACAGCTTATCAGAATACTCTGTGGCAGATCCTTGGGATTCCATGCTACAAACGCAAGAACATCTTCTCCATTCAATCTCTTAACAAGCAAAACTCCGTATAATATCAGCATCGGAAGCATCGCCAGCAGGATTCTGATTGCCGCGTCCTTTCCACTCAGTCTGCCTGTTTCCGAAAACATCCCCTTTGTTTTCATCTTCAAGAGTGCTGAAATCCCTACAAAGGCAGGAAACGCAATACAGATCGTCACAAGTGAACTCCCCCAGCTAAAGGCAGTCCGTATCCCCTCCGAATCCAGACTGGTGTTCACAAGCACCAATGCCAACAGCTCTGTTCCCAAAAAGGAAACCAACTGAAAAACGATCACTGCCGCTATCACTTTTACAACTGTTTTTATTCTCCCCTTCATTTCCCCTCCGTAACAAGTCACTTCATTTTTCTTTCATTTCAAAACGTTATATCGTTATATTATAGCTTTCTCAAATAGTTGTCAACGTTTCTCCAGTTATTATTATTTTCAAAGATCAAACAATGAAAGCTGCTCTCCCGCCTGCTTGTCCTCAAACTGATACAGATAGGCAAATACCTTTTGTGTATCGCACACGATGCCTGCCCCGTGACATTCCCGCTGCACAAACCGCATCAGTTCCTTTTCCCGCGGAACCGGCAGTTCATAGGCATTTCCGTAGGTTTTCCGGTATCTCTCCTTCATCCCCGGAAAATGCTCATCCAGCTTCGCATAAAAATACTGTCTGTCTCCATCCCGGAGCGTCAGACCAATTCCAAATAAGATAATGCCATAGACTGACGCCTCTTTGCATCCTTTCATCAATCCTTCCATGTTTTCCCGCGTATCATTGATGAACGGAAGAATCGGACTGAGCCATACCACCGTCGGAATCCCCTCTTCCTTCATGATGTTCAGGACCTCCAGCCTTCGCGCTGTCGTGCAGACATTGGGTTCTATGATGCGGCACAGTTCTTCATCACAGGTAGTGAGTGTCATCTGTACCACGCATTTTGTTTTCCGGTTGATGCTTTTCAGAAGATCCAGATCCCGCAGGATCATATCGGATTTGGTCTGGATCGCTACCCCGAACCCATATTCATCGATGAGTTCCAGACATCTTCTTGTCAATTTCAGTTCCTTCTCCAGATGTAGATACGGATCACTCATGGCGCCGGTTCCTATCATACATCGCCTGCGTTTACTCCGAAGTGCCTGCTCCAACAGCTGCGGTGCATTCCTCTTTACCTCAATATCCTCAAACGCATGGTTCATCTGATAACAATCGCTTCTGGCATCGCAGTAGATACATCCATGGGAACATCCCCGGTAAATATTCATTCCGTTCTGGGAAGATAAAATATGCTTTGCCTCTACCTCATGCATGGATTATCACGGCTCCTTACCAGCATCTAATCCATCCTGGATCACTCTGCTGATCATATGATAAAAAGCGTCAAACCATACTTCATATTGCAGCTTTGGCACACAGAAATGCCCAATTTTTTCTCCCTTTATGGAATTGATCTCCCTGAGGAGTCCACCCACTTTGCGGTCTGCCGGTGCCACCTTCAGAATAGCTTCCCTTTTATCCTTCAGACAGATTCTGTATACTGCATTACAGAATCCCCCCTCCAGTTCCTGAAAACTTTCCATTGTTCCCTTTCCAAAGGCACGTTCCGTAATTTCCTGTATGATCTCCTGTGCCAGATAATTCTTTGTAATACTGCCCACGATATTTCCTCTTCTCTGTAATATTTCCGCTATGCGTTCACACTGATATCAGTTTTCTCTTCCAGAAATGCCAGAATCTTCGCTCTTCCATTTACGGAAAACTTTTCTTTTACCAGCTCACCGCTCTTTGGAGCCTGATACGTGATAGCAATTCCCATCGGGAAAAATCCCTGAAAACACTTTGCAATCTCACGAACATTTTTATATGGTATCACAATTTGTTCTCCAATGAAACTCACCACACCAATAATTCTGTTTTCTGTAAAATAAATCCATGCTGTTTTCCAGTTTTTCATTCATCTTTTCCTTCTCCCTTTTTCACATTCAACATACTTCATCTTTTCTACACAGAATACTTCCTGATCCATTTGATTTTTGGCCTGATCATTATACCAGGGAACAATATTGCTTCCTTCTACCGCAATGATTCTGTTCTTCAGAATCCTAACGTATATTATATACGCTTCTCACTTCAAGTGCTTCCGGCTCTCCACGCAGAATCTTTACGCGCTTCTCTCCTGCATTCATATCAAAGAAGTTATCTGTCAGAATAAGATTATCCTCCTTATTTCTGATTTCTACAGCTCTCGCATACTTCTCGGCACGAACCACGATCTCATCTCCATCAAGGCGGACCTGAAGCTCCGGATCAACCATTCGGAAGAACTTCGGTATCGTGAAGAGGACTGTTCCGCTGCTGATCTCCTCACCATCCTTTTCCATATGATAGCTGATATAGTTGCCAAACTCGTCCGCGTCCTCAAACTCTTCCCGTTCCAGCCATGCACAGCTCATGGCATCGACCCGAACTTCCTGCTGGCCTTTTCGAAGAATTGCAGCTGTATTATCCCGCAGTTCCCAGAATACCTGAACCGTTTCCGGTTTCAGTGTCTCGTTGGATACGCACAGGCGGATTGATTTCTTTAATTCATACGGCTCTGCATTCGGGTTCGGGTCCTGTGAAAGAGCTCCTTCTTCCTCGCAGGACAGCAACAGCGGCGCGAAGAAACGCTTTTCATAATAATGCAGTGCTTTCCATCTTCCGTAATAATCGATGGATGCCCAGGATGCCACCGGCCAGCAGTCATTCAGCTGCCATACGACTGTACCCATACACTGTCCTCTGTTTCTCCGGAAATGCTCCACACCATAGCGGATCGCATCTGCCTGTAAGAGCTGAGACGCATAGAGCAGCGTTTCAAAGCTTGTCGGATACAGATAGGTCTGCTCCATATAATTCATAATCTTTCCGTTTGCCGCCGCATTTCTCTGATGCTTCTCCATAACCCAGGAAAAGATATTTCTGTCCTCCGGTTCGGTAAAGCTCTCCACGGTACGGATGGATGGGAAGGACTGGAATCCGAATTCCGAAAGATAACGGAACCGGAACTTACGGTACTCCGTAAAAGGCTTATTGCCATGCCATACATCCCAGTAATGCACATCTCCCCTGTCCGGACTGCCGGGCTCCTCGAAACCTCCTCCTGAGGATGGGCTGGACGGCCAGAAGAAGGTTTCCGGATCATACTCCTTCAGCACCTTGGGAATGATATACTCATGCAGCTTGATATAATCTGCCGCATATCCCTTTTCCTTGTCAAAGCCCAAACTATTTGTATAGTAGAAGACTTCCATTTCATTATTGCCGCACCACAGTCCAAGACAGGCATGGTTACGGATTCTCTTCACATTCTGGACAAACTCCTCTATCATATTCTTTTCAAATTCCGGGCTGGTCAGCCGGTATACGCCGCAGGCGAACATAAAGTCCATCCAGACCACCAGTCCAAGCTCATCACAGGCATCCCAGAAGAAATCGTCCGGATAGTATCCACCACCCCAGACACGGATGCTGTTATGATTGGCGGCAACCGCCTGCTCTAACAGATCTCTGGTACGCGCCGGATTCACTCTGCTCAGAATGCAGTCCTCCGGAATATAGTCTGCTCCCATTGCAAAATAAGTGATCCCGTTAACTTCATGTGCAAAGCTCTCACCATACGCATCTTTTTCTCTCCGGATGGTCAGGGTACGAAGACCGATTCGTTTCTGAAATTGATCCAGAACCTCTCCATCCCTCAGCAGTTCTACCTTCACCGTATAAAGCGGCTGCTCTCCAAGACCATTCGGCCACCAGAGTTGTGGTTTTTTCACTTCAATGTCCGGTACATTCTCTCCGAGTTTTGCCTCTACTACATGGATAAGCTCTCCCTGCGGATTCAGAATAGATATTCTGGCATCCACCTTCCGGTCTCCGATCAGGTCTTTATCTTTTCCAAAGTATAACGGGAAGCGACTGTCCATACATTTCAACTGGATCTTCACCGAAAGCTCCACTCTTCCCGGCTCATGATTCTGCTGTACATACACGCCATCCAGTCGTTCTGCCTCACATCCCAGCAATTTTACATCCCTGAAAATTCCGGCATCAGGAAGTCTTGGACCCCAGTCCCATCCAAACATGCACTGGGATTTACGGATATGTGATGTTCCCCGCATAGCCTCTGTCGATGTAGGCCAGAATCCCTCCTGTGCTTCCTTCTCTCTGATATATCTGGTGGGAGAATGGAATAAAATCCGCAGTTCGTTATCCTGTGGTTTTAAAATGGATTTCACCTCATACTCCCAGGTCCGGTGCATATTGTCCACATATCCTAGGTGTACATCATTCAGCCAGATATCCGCAAGCGTATCAAGTCCTTCAAAACGGAGCACAGCAAAAGGTTTTTGCAAAACCTCTTCATCCGGTGCAAATACCGAGATATACTCGTACTCCTTTTCCATCATCTTTAAGGCCTCTGTCTCCTGATCCCTGAAATAAGGATCTTTCATAAGACCATGCTCCAGATATACCTGATAAACAGACCCCGGAACTTTGGCATCCAGATACTCTTTGGCACCTTCCTCCTTCATTTTCCAGTTTTCATTCAGATTTTGTACTATCATTCTCTACCTTATCCCTCCATGCTCTTCTTTCTTCTCTTTCCGGCATTTCCGGCGTAAATGAGTGGACATTTTTGCTATCTTCCATTACAATATACTCTATTTTTGTATATAAATCATCTGTTTCGAAGCGTTTCTTTCATACATTTCGCACAATTTTTGTGCCCTTTCCATCTCTTCGAAGGGCATATTCAGCAAGAAAAAAACATCAAAGAATTTCTGTTCCCTGATGGCTTTTTTATCTGTTTTTCTCTATAATTTCCAGTTATATCCTATTATATTAAATTCCGTATCCGTTTTCTCTTCAAACCCTCTAACATTATATGAGTCATTCTTTACACATAGACAGCACAGATGTATAGTTACATTCCCTGTTTTCTATTGTTCTGAAGCCATACCTTTCAAAAAAAGCTTCCTTTTCACTGTTGTAAAAATATCTGAAATAGCCGGGATTCGTGAGCATTTCCATTCCGTAAAGCAGCGCAAACTTGATCTTCCTGCTGGTCTTCGTCTGCTTATTCCACTCCAGAACTATCAGTTTGCCATCCGGCTTCAAAAGCCGTCTTACTTCCACCAGAAGCCCTTCCCATAGTTCCGCGTTACACTCATGCAGCACGAGACCAAGGATGATATAATCAAAGGATTCTTCCCGAAAGCCTGTCTGTGTAGCATCCCTGCACACCAATGTAACATTTTCAAGCCCTTCCGCTCTTACCTTGCCTCTAGCTTCCCTCAACATTTCTTTGGAACGATCCAGACCGACCACGCGGCTTTTCGGATTCTTCTTCGCAATCGGCAATCCATTGGAAAAGGTTCCGCAGTACATGTCCAGAACCTTACATTTCTCGTTTGGCAACAGAGAGTTGAACAGTCTTCTCTATCCATCCTTGATCAGATGATTTTTATCGTCTGTCGATAATCTTGTCGATCAGACCAAAATCCACTGCTTCCTGTGCCGTCATGTAACAGTGCAATCCGTTTCCCTTTTGCTCCTCCCGCAAGCAGAAATGCACCGAAGCTGGCCGCAAGACCTATGCATATCGTTGACACATCACACTTGATATACTGCATGGTGTCATAAATGGCAAACCCAGCTGTTACAGAGCCTCCCGGGCTGTTAATATATAACTGGATATCCTTTTCCGGGTCCTGTGCCTCCAGAAAAAGCATCTGTGCAACCACTAAGCTTGCTGAGGTATCACTGACCTCTTCTCCCAGGAAAATAATTCTTTCAGACAACATTCTGGAAAAGATGTCATAGTTTCTTTCGCAAAAACTCTTGCAATATAAAACTTTGAATAATTCATCTCACTGGCAATTCTATCTAATGATAAATCTTCATCCAGATGGTCTTCTATATACTCTACGATATCTTTTACAATACTGTTCTTACCCATATGAATACTCCTTTCTTTCAGAAAGTATAGCACGTCGTTTCTGATTCCGTCTTAATAGATATTGCCCAAAAAATCTCTGTCTTTATTCAAAATCCAAAGTTCCAATACTACTTCACAACCTCATTCCATTCCACACCGTCTTCATCCGTCCAGGTGTCCACTCCGTCAAAAACATAGATTTTTTCTATACGATCCATATATGTGCCATCCACCAGTTTATATCCGGTTGTTGTATCACCTCTCTGATTTACCAGTTCCACAACATCCGGTCCCGGGAGATTATCCTCTGTAGTGCTCTCTGATCCGGTCTCCTCCTGTACCTCTTCCTGAACCGTTTCCTCCGGTTTCTCCTGCACAGTCGTTTCCTCCTCCGCAGGCACCTGCTCTTCTTCCTCGTTCGTTTCTTCCTGTATCATTTCTTCCTGTACAGGCTCTTCTGTCTCCTCACTGATATCCTGTCCGACCACACTCTCTGTGATATCGGTCACTTCCGTGTTCTGCTTTCCACAGGCACACAGACTACCTACCATCATTCCTGTCATTAACATCAATATTATTTTCTTTTTCATTTTCAATCCTCATTTCTGCGCACGCTCTTTGCGCATAATTTCCTTTATTTACTCTGTCGCATCACGGTTTCGGACTCTTTCTGTTCTTTTCGTCCTCCATCCATGAAAAAAACGTCACACCCTGCAACCGCAATGGCTCTGGCTGTCTCATTAACCATAAACTGTAATGAATCAAGCCGGATGGGTGTTTTCACTGTCATCACTTTTTTTCTTCTCCCCATAGTATCCTCTTTTCATTTTCTCTCTGTTGATCAACAGGCCAATCTGCATTTATTTAACAGACAGTCCCAGTTCATACGCTTCCCGCAGCCCACTGCCATTCTTTACATCCCCCTTTTTTTCAGCTCCTCTTACCAGCACCATGCCTGCATCCTGTAGATGAAAATAACTCAGGGTCAGCTGATACTGCATCTTGATGGAATCAAACAATTTGGGTAAAGTATCTGCTCCTACCAGGATCAGGCCAAGCTTCTTGATTGGGAACTCCTTTCGCAGTTGGAACATTATACCAAATACCGCAAACGGAATGGCAATCAGCTCCGGAATCATATATTCCTTACAGTAATACAGCAGTGCCTCATCCGAGCCAAGAAAGCGGCATAAAGGATCAAGAAAAAGAAAACCCAACACAGACAGCACCGTACTGAATATAAAAGCCTCCAGTGCCAGATAAGAAATCCGGATTCCTATCGTCATAATACCTGAGACAACCATCAGGAGAAGTCCTAACAGCATTGCCACCTGATTTGCCCTTCGGTTTATAATCTTTTTCAGTTCAAAATATAACAGCTGACGCATCTCCAATTACTCTTCCATTGCAATTTGAGCCGCTTTTCGGGCATGAATGACAGTTGTATCAAACACTGGAACGGAAACATCGGATTGCTGAATCAACAATCCAATCTCTGTACATCCTAAAATGACACCTTCCGCTCCATCCTCTTTTAACTTTTCAATTATCCTCTGAAATTCCTTTCTTGATTCCTCTCTGATCTTACCAACACACAGCTCGTCAAATATAACAGTATTTACAGTTTCCACATCGGCCTCATCGGGAATCAACACCTCGATTCCCCGGTCAGTCAGGCGATTTTTATAAAAGTCCTGAGTCATCGTATATTTAGTTCCCAGAAGCCCCACTCGCTTAATATGACATTTATCCAGTTCATCTGCTGTCGCATCGGCAATATGTATAATGGGTATCTGTATCATAGACGCAATCTGCGGCGCAACCTTGTGCATCGTATTGGTACATATCAAAATAAAATCAGCCCCGGCAGCCTCAATTCCCTTTGCCGCCTTTCCCAGAATTTCTCCGCTTTCTTCCCACCGGTTTCCGGACTGACATTTCTCAATTTCATCAAATTCAACACTATACAAAATAATTTTTGCTGAATGCAGTCCCCCCAGCGTGTTGTGTACTTCTTCGTTAATGATCCTGTAATAAGGGATTGTACTTTCCCAACTCATTCCACCAAGTAATCCTATCGTTTTCATTCTGTTCCATCCTTTCATTTCTGTTCTATAGAAACAATAAAAATAACCATTCATGTAAATATCAAACGCAGTACAAACCGTTTTCTCGGTCTGTACTGCGTCTAAGCATCCTACATTTCAAATTCCTTCATTTTGTTATGTTGGAATGAATCGCGTAGTTGTCTTATCAATCACTGTCTGCATAGTTGCATCACAGTCAAAGGTACCTGCCGCAAATCCCGGAATTTCCTTGATGGCTTTACAGATACTGACGCTGAATCCAGTCAGTATCCGGCTGATCTCCTGGTCCGTGTAGGGACAGTCACCAGTCACAATCAGCGTAGACAAGCTATGCGTCACAAACCACAGATTGCGAAAATACAAATTCGCTTCTTCAGCGGTGATATGATAAATTTCCATCAGCGTCGGACGTACAAATTCCTGTAAATGCTGCATCGATTTTATGACACTGTATTCTGTCTCCTGTGTCCGCGTCAAAAACAGAAGTCGATATATCTCAGGCTCTTCCCGTGCAAACCGTATGTACTGCTTTCCAACACCAAGAAAAGGAATTTTCTCTTTTAATCCTATATTCGTATAACGTTCATACACTTTAATCGCAGCATCATAAACTTCAGCCTTGACACCATCCATAGAACCAAAGCCGGTAAAAATCGGCTGTGTGGAAGTGCCAAGCTCATCTGCCATCGTTTTGGCAGTTAAGTTTTCAATTCCCCCTGCCCGCACAACACGAAGAGCTGCTTCTACCATTTGTTGTCTTGTAAATTTATTCTTGGGAGCCATAGTCTACGTCCTTTCACCAAAATGTGAGAAGTTTAATGTATATCGTTCAATGTATATCGTTCAATGTATATCCGTTATTATACTCCCAAAACCTTCCTTGTCAATAGACAATCAATCTTATAATTTGATTTGAGCTTTGTTATTTGGATAATTCTTCCAGAGGTGGAATTGTAATAGATTAGCGAAATTTACATTAGATTTTTAATAAATCTTTATATATCCTTAGATCTTCCTCCTTAAATACATTGAATACCACTTTTTTTACGTTGTCATCCTTTTTCATAAATTCCTTCACCGTGGCAGCTGCTATCTCCGCGGCCCTTTGTTGCGGGAATCGAAATACGCCCGTCGATATGCAACAAAATGCAATCGATTCTACTCCCTGATCTGCCGCAAGTTTCAGGCACTCTCTGTAACAGCTTGCCAGCAGTGCTTCATCTTCTTTCGTAACGCTCCATTGAATGATCGGCCCTACCGTATGCAGGATATATTTTGCCGGAAGATTATATCCGGATGTGATCTTTGCTCTACCGGTCTCTTCTTCATGCCCCTGTTTCATCATAATATCATTCATTTCCAGCCGAAGTTGTACCCCTGCATAGGTATGAATGAAATTATCAATGCTTCAGATCCTTCAGATCTGTAATCCCACGTTCCCGATTTCTCTCTGTCAGATACTCATCCTGAATTTTCAGGAATTCCCCGCTGATCGGCTTTGGCAGTCTGACATTCATCAAAGAACGGAGCCGATTCTCCTGTTCCTGCGTCATGAACTATCTGCTCCCTTTCACATCATCCCGGATAGCCTGTATTTTCACTTCCATGCATTAAGTTCTTTACTCTTTCCTCAAAATCGTAGAACAGGTCAATATACTTCTCTACAATTGTGCTGCAATATGTTTTGGCAATTTCGCAGTCATAATCGTGTGCAAGTTCCTTTCTCACCCTGAGCATCTGCACCCATTCATCAGTATCTATCAAATTTGCCTTATAGGATTCTCTGAGCACTTCCCTGGGTGAACCTGCCACAAACCCCGTTATCGCATAATATTGCACCAGAATGTCCTTCATTACTTTCCATGACAGATCAAAAGTTATACTGAACCTTGCGCTTGTTCCACTAAGTACAAAAGAATCCGATAAATCTCTTTGTTTCGCCTCCGCTAATGCGTCCAGGGAATTACAAAAAGATTGAAAACGCCTGCTAAATTTTTCGTCCATATTGTTTGATATCCTCCAACAGCAATTCATTTCTACAGGTATCCAGATTTATTATATCCACACTATAAAGTGTTGGTAATTCCTCCACTTTCTCAACAAGCTCCTCAAAGTCATCTACCCCGGAGACTGCAATATCTATATCACTGCGTTCTCTGGCTGTTTCTTTGGCTCTTGAACCATACAAAATAACTTCTTTCGCCTGAAAGCTTCTGCATAATCTTGCCACTTCCCGGATTACTTCCTCTGCCTTCACCAAATTTCCCGTCCTTATCTGATCATTTTTATAACCGCTTTCTTTTCATATCTATTATATCAGAAGGTACACATTTTCACACTATCATCCATTCTGTCTAAATAAAAAAGATCCACGCAAACATCGATATCATAGCTGCAATGTGCAGTGTTCCGATAATTTTAAACGGAAACAATAAAACAGCGATCGGCAGCATGGTAAAGAGGACTGCCCATACCGGGAATCCGATGACGCCCGTCACGATTGCTATTATCAGCACAACAAGATAAAGAAACAGCCCCGCGCCGCAGATTTTCAGAACGGGCGCAGTGTCTAAAAGATCCATCGCCAGTTCCTTTCCTCTGCTGTCTCGTCCCAGCTTCAGAAACACATACTCTGCCAGTGCACACTTAACATGAAAAGCTGCCCCGACAACAGACGCAATAGTAACTGCCACAAACATAATAGCGCCCAATATAGGGGAACGCTCATATGTATAAATTGCAAGTGCAAAATAACTGAAGAATTCCAATACCAGCGCAAATGCTCCCAACACGGCTGACCGCATGGGAACATCGGCGGAAACGCCTTCCATCATTTCGGCCAGCACCCCATCCTTTCTGACCTCCTTTATATTTGCAAACTTAATGGTTCCATTCGGAAATATACTCAGTATGCGATCGCAATACATGTTGAATGCATGCCCGGCAATTCCCAGCACAAACATAATTCTTATCATTGTCTCTGTCATATTTTCGCTCCTTTTCCAGTACTCTGGATTTCCTGTCTCACACAGTTTTCCATGGCATTCTTGTGTTAGTCTTATCTAACTAACTATACCACCTACGAAGGTTTTTTGCAAACATTTCTCCAATTACTGTTATGCCCCTTCAATCAGATAATTTCTCCACTCTCGTTTTCCTGATTCTCTTTAAAAGCGCATATCCCACCAGATAAGGGCAACCCCTGCCTGCCCATTCCGGACAAACAGCGAAAAGATTCCTGCAAGTGGCAATATAACCACAAGCTGTCTGAGTAGTGAAATAACCAGCGATTCCATTCCTCCATTCAACGCCTGATAAATCCCCTGGTATCTGCCATAATTCGATTATCCTTTTTTTCCACGCAAAAAAGACAACCATCTCTGATTGTCTTTTTCGATGTACCTATTCAATTTGCAGTTTTCTTAGGTTACTTTTTTATTTTTCTTCTTTCTTTTCTGTATCCTGCTCTAAAATATTGTTCACTAATTTTTGAAGCTCATTGCGATTTGGCAGATACAATTCATATTTTGAAACAAACAAATTGCTGTCCATACCGTAAGTTGCATATTCTACAAGCAGTTCATCTTTGTTATGACTCAGGATAATGCCAATCGGTGGGTTATCATCTGCCATATTTTCTTCTTTTGCGAAATACCCCATATACATATTCATCTGACCAATGTCTATATGCTGGACTGAATTTTTCTTTAAATCAATCAGCACAAAACATTTCAAAATTCTGTGGTAAAATACCAAGTCCACATGGTAATGAACATTATTGACAGTTAAGGGATACTGTCTACCCACAAAGGTAAATCCTTTTCCTAATTCCAACAAGAATTTTTGGAGATTATCTATTATTTTCTGCTCCAAATCTTCCTCACTATAACGGTCTTTCTCCGGAAGTCCCAAAAACTCTAATGTGTAAGTGTCCTTGATAACATCCTCTGGCTTGTCATAAGTAATTCCCTCTCTGGCAAGTGCCAGGATACCCTCTTTATCTCTGCTTGTAGCTAATCTAAGAAACAAAGCGGAATCCATCTGTCGTCTGAGTGTTCTTACATCCCACTTTTCTTTATAACATTCTTTTTCGTAAAAACTTCTTTCTAATTCATCATCAATCTTTATCAGCTCACAAATATGCGACCATGTCAATTTGTCAGACACCGTCTGACAATTCTCATAGCAAAGATAAAACTTCCGCATATTGTTGAGGTTTGGGCGGCTGTATCCTCGTCCCAATCGTAAAGTTAATTGATGCGAGAGTGTTGTTAATAATTTTGAAC
>CAKRPS010000036.1 GCA_934385475.1 uncultured Lachnospiraceae bacterium
CAGGAACCAGAAGCTCACCTTCCAGCGTAACCATACGGATGCCGTAATCAAATTTTCTCGCAATCTTGACTGCATTATCCACATGATCTACCACAACAATCCTGCCAAGCATTGCCTTTGCAACATTTCGATATTTCTTATCAATCTTGACCAGTTCATCCGCCATTCCGATGACGCCCTTCTCCTTCAGGGCCTCCGGGTTCTTGAACTCCTGCGGATGAGTAATACTGGTCAACGGAAGGAAGGTTGCACGTCCGGAACGGTTTTTCTTGAGATAACCGATCATCCGCTTCGCCGTCTCCTCATCCTCCGTGACGATATTCTGGATATTGCCTCCGAGGGCTGTCTCGATCGCCGTCTCATACTTTGCTTCTGCCTGAATGATGTCGGCAACCACTCCGATAATGCCCTTCTCCTGATCTTTTCGTTCCATGACAGCCTTGACACTGCCGCCATACCCGTCATAGCGTTCTGTCAGATTGGAAAGTGCCTCCAGCTTTGATTTCTCCTGATGAAACTTAGCCTGTGTATCCCGGAGTTTCTGATCCTTTGCTGTCAGATCCTCTCTTGCCTGCACCAACAGCTTTTCCTGCTCCTTCTGCTTCTCATCCAGCTGTCGGATTTCCTCGTTAACTGCCTGAAAGCCTTCCTCCAGCTTCTTTATATTGGCTGTCTGCTCTGCTTCGTCCGATTTCACCCGGAGCAATCTGGAATTTAACTCAGCCTTTCTTATATTCTCCTGCTCCAGCATGGTGTCAAACCGTCCCATCTTTGACTTAATGGAGGCACGGTTGTTCAGGGCATCAATGATCGTATTTTTTCCGCTTTCTATATTGCTGTTCAGTTCAGCGATCTGGTTCTGCGTTTTTTCAAGCAGTTCCCTGGCCTCTGTTCTGGCCTCTTCAAGCGTTTGCAGCTTCTCATCGATCTCGCCCTTATCCGACAGGATCTTTGCCTTCTCCTGCTCTCTCTCCTCAATCTGCCCCTGAATGCTGTGGATACGGGTCTGTAAATGCTCCTCATTTCCCTCTGCCGAGTGGATCTGTTCCTTCAGGACATTGATCTCACCTTCCAGCTTTGAACGCATGACACCGGTATCCGACAGCGTCGCCCTTGCCATCTCGATTGCCTGTTCCAGCTGTTCGATCTGTCCCTGTATCTGTTCGTATTCTTCCTTGATGCTCTCATATTTCTGGGTGGTGTCTGTAAGATCACCACCGGCGATATGTAACTTACCCTCAACCTCTTCCAGCTGTTTTCTGACACGGACATTCTCCAGAAGGAAAACATTGACATCGAGTGTTTTCAGGGCTTCTTTCTTTTTCAGGTAAATCTTAGCCTTTTCCGACTGTCGCTCCAAAGGACCTGTCTGCTTTTCCAGTTCTGCCAGAATATCATTCACACGCAGCAGATTCTGTTTCTCGTCCTCCAGCTTTTTCTGGGCTGCATATTTTCTTCTTTTGAACTTGACAATTCCGGCAGCCTCGTCAAAAAGCTCTCTTCGCTCCTCCGGCTTGCCGCTCAGTATCTTGTCAATCTGTCCCTGGCCAATGATGGAATATCCCTCTTTACCGATACCGGTGTCATAGAATAGTTCATTGACATCCTTCAGACGACAGGGTGCGCCATTGATCATGTATTCACTTTCTCCGGAACGGTAAAGACGTCTTGAAACCGTCACTTCGTCGTAATCAATCGCAAGCTGATGATCGGAGTTGTCCAGTGTGATCGCTACATAGGCATAGCCAAGAGGTTTCCGGAGTTC
Source organism: uncultured Lachnospiraceae bacterium (assembly GCA_934385475.1). Lineage (GTDB taxonomy): Bacteria > Bacillota > Clostridia > Lachnospirales > Lachnospiraceae > UBA3282. Next base: position 1,766 of record CAKRPS010000036.1, read on the forward strand.
TGTTCCCGAAAAGATGACATCCTGCATGGATGCACCTCGAAGCTGTTTGATACGCTGCTCTCCCAAAACCCAGCGGACCGCATCTGCGACGTTACTTTTACCGGAACCGTTCGGTCCGACAATACCCGTGATTCCATTGTGAAATTTAAAAACGATCTTATTCGCAAACGACTTAAATCCATGTACTTCAATGCTCTTTAAATACATTATTTACCCCTTTGTTCCTGTTGTTTCTTTCCCTTTATATCTCAGCAAGGCCTCGTAGGCTGCCTGTTGTTCTGCCGCCTTCTTGGATCTTCCCGTTCCGCTTCCAACCTTGTGATCTCCAACCCAGGCTTCCACAACAAATGTCTTGTCATGCTCCGGCCCTTCTTCATGGACCAGTCTGTATTGCAGACTGCCCTTGTTCTCCTGCTGTACCGTCTCCTGCAAAAGAGTCTTCGCATCAAAAAAGAGCTGTTTATTCTCCAGATCTGACAGGATAAAATGATGGATATAGGCACTTGCCGGCTCCAGTCCTCCGTCCAGATAAATGGCTCCTATAATAGCCTCCATAACATCTGAAATAATGGAATCGCGCTTCCTGCCTCCGGTCGCTTCCTCCCCTTTTCCAAGCAGGATATATTTCTCCAGTACCAGCTCCCTTGCGCAGAAAGCAAGCGCCGGTTCGCAGACCATCGACGAACGCCTTTTGGTGAGCTGCCCCTCCGGCATCTGCGGATTTTCCCGGAACATGTAATCACTGCTTACAAGCTCCAGCACGGCATCTCCCAGGAACTCCAGTCTCTCATAGTCTCCTGTCTTATTGATCTTCTGTTCATTGGCATAGGAACTGTGCGTGAGCGCCTGCAAAAGAAGCTTCCTGTCCTTAAAATGATACCCTATTTTCTGTTCCAGTTCTTCCTGCTTTTCTACAAGCATATTCCGTCCTCCATCAACAACTCCATTTAAAAAGCCCCTCCTGTGGGAAAGGGCTTTCTTTTTCTTTTACTCTGTAATGCTTTTGATTAAATTGACCGCTTCTTCCACCGTAACAATCTGTTCTGCCTTGTCTGCCGGGATCTCAATATCAAAGCTTTCCTCGATGCCCATGATGATCTGATACACATCCAGCGAATCCGCTCCCAGATCCTCCATAAAGGTGGTCTCCGGCGTAATTTCATTCGGATCTACGTTCAGAACACTTGCTATCACTTCTTTTAATTTCTCAAGTTCCATATTCTGGCCAGCCTTTCCGCTTTATCTATCGTCTATTTCGCTTCATCTACGATCAGTTCTTCCGTTCCGAGCTTTTCTTTGATCTTTTCATTGATCTTCTGCTCTGAAAATGCAATACATTGCAGAATGGAATTCTTAATTTCATTCGCCTTAGAGCTTCCGTGTGTCTTTACCACAAGTCCCTTGAGACCGAGCATAGGTGCTCCACCATACTGCTCCAGATCAAATTCCTTCAATGTTGACTTAAGTGCCGGCTTTACAAGAAGTGCTCCCACCTTGCTTCTGAGCGAGGACATCATTCCCGCTTTCACCTTCTTGATCAACGTCAGTCCAACTCCTTCGTAGGTTTTCAGAATAACATTTCCCACAAAGGCCTCGCAGACAACAACGTCTACCGCTCCTGCCGGAATGTCCCGTGCCTCCACACTACCTACAAAATTGATATCCGGACAATTCTTTAACAGCGGAAAGGTTTCTTTGACAAGTGCATTTCCCTTTTCCTCTTCCGCTCCGATATTTACAATGCCAACCTTTGGATTTTTAACTCCCATAATGTTTTCCATATATACGGAACCCATCTTTGCAAACTGCACCAGATGAGAAGGTCTCGCATCTACATTCGCACCACAGTCAATCAGCAGGGCACAGCCCTTCTCCGTCGGAATAAGCGGTGCAAGAGGCGGTCTCTCCACTCCCTTGATCCTGCCTACAATAACCTGTCCTCCAACAAGTGTTGCCCCGGTACTTCCCGCTGACACATAAGCATCACACTCACCGCTCTTTACCAGATTCAACGCCTTCACAATGGAGGAATCCTTCTTCTTGCGAATAGCCATAACCGGTGGCTCTGCTGTCTCGATCACTTCCGATGCCGGAACCACCTCTATCTGTTCTTTGTTATATGTATAACCGGCAAGCTCCTTCTCCACCGCTTCGGGAATTCCGACCAGGCAGACCTTGACCTTGCTGCTTTCGTTCACTGCTTCCACCGCACCCTTTACAATCTCTCCGGGTGCATTGTCACCACCCATAGCGTCTACCGCTACCTTTACATATTCGCTCACAAACATACCTTCCATTTCCGGTGACAGTCTCCTCATAGTGCAGACACCTTATATTACTATACTAAAAATGCCCGCAAAAAGCAAGAACAAGTAATTGTTCAGAACTTCATACGCAAAAAATAAGACCTTTCAGATATCTGAAAGGTCTCCATTTTTTGATTAATCAACGGCAATAATCTCTTTTTTGTTATATGTGCCGCACTTCTTGCATACCCTGTGAGGTACCATCAAAGAACCGCATTTGCTACATTTTACCAATGTAGGAGCAGTCATCTTCCAGTTTGCTCTTCTCTTATCTCTTCTACCTTTGGAAGATTTGTTCTTAGGACAAATAGACATTGTTACACCTCCTTATTTGCGTTAAAGATATCTTTTATTACTGCCATCCTTGGATCAGGAACAAAAGTATCACAATCGCATGTTCCCGTATTCAGATCCTTCCCACACTGTCTGCAAATCCCTTTGCAATCAGGCTTACAAAGAACCCTCATAGGCCAGTTAATGACAATTTCATTGTTTAGAAGTTCTTCTACGTTCAGCTGATACCCATCTACAAAATCCTGATCGGATTCGTCCTCCGGTATCTCCGCCAGCCTGTCCGGTGCATACAGCACTCTCTCGAAAGAAAGCTTTATTCTGGTCTCCACAGGTTTCAGACATCTGGCACATTCTATGCAGAACACATATTCCGCATGCCCTTCCAGCTTCGCCTTTCCCTTCTCCAAATTACAAAGAGCAATCTTTACCGGCGTATGGGCCTGCACCGGATATATCTGTCCGGCAAGCTGTATCTGTTCCAGCTCCGCATCAACCTGTGTGGAAACAACCTTGTTTTCCTTCTGTAACACTTCTGACAAATTCAAAAACATAGTCGGCTCCTATCCACACTCAAACAATTATACATATCACAATATCGTTTGTCAACTGGTAAATTTTAATTTTATATAACAATTTATTCTATGTGCTGAACTGTCACAGATCCATCCATCCATTCAATTACTTAACAAGCGCATATGTTTCTCTTGCAATCGCAAGCTCTTCGTTGGTAGGAATCACAAGCACCTTCGTACCGGATTCATTCACCGAGACAACTAGATCTTCGCCTCTCTTGTTGTTCTGTTCCTGGTCCAGTTCAATTCCAAGAAAGCCAAGCCGTTCGCAGACAAGGTTTCTGATGATAGGGCTGTTCTCCCCGAGTCCTGCAGTAAAGCATACCGCATCAACACCGTTCATGGAAGCTGCATAGGCTCCGACATATTTTGCCACCCGGTAGGCAAATGCCTTCATGGCACGAACCCCTTCCTCTTTTCCTTCGAGGTAGGCATCCTCCAGATCCCTGAAATCAGAAGAGAAATTATCCGAAAGTCCAAGCACACCGGACTTTTTGTTGAGAATTTCCATGATCTCATCAATGCTCTTTCCTTCTTTGTGGGCAATGAACTCCATAATTGCCGGGTCAATATCTCCGGAACGGGTTCCCATGATCAGGCCTTCCAATGGCGTAAGGCCCATAGAGGTGTCTACACATTTTCCATGATCAACCGCCGAAACGCTGGCACCATTTCCGAGGTGGCACACGATCAGCTTCAGATCCTCGTACTTTCTTCCAAGTACCTCCGCAGCCCTTTTCGATACATAAGAATGGCTTGTTCCATGAAATCCGTATCTTCTCACCTTATATTTTCTGTAATATTCATATGGAATTCCATACAGATAAGCTTCCTCCGGCATGGTCTGATGAAATGCCGTGTCGAACACCGCCACCATAGGAGTGTTCGGCATCAATGTTCTGCAGGCATCTATTCCAATAAGATTTGCCGGGTTGTGAAGCGGTGCCAGTTCACTACATTCCCTGATCGCCCCGATCACTTCATCTGTAATAACCGTAGAAGCGGCAAATTTCTCGCCTCCGTGAACAATACGATGGCCGATCGCTCCGATTTCATCAAGCGATTTTACAACGCCGCTTTTTTCATCTGTCAAAGCGTCAAGCACGAGTCGGATAGCCTTGGTATGATCCGGCATAGGTGTTACGGTTTTCTGTTTCTCCTCTCCCGTCTTCTGATAAACCAGCTGGCTTCCCTCGATTCCAATTCTCTCACACAGTCCCTTTGCGATCAGCTTCTCATTCTCTGCATCGATCAGCTGAAATTTCAAAGAGGAACTGCCACAATTGATCACCAAAATATTCACGTTTCCTGTCCTTCTTTCCTGTCACATTTCCCGCGCCATTTTGTCACAGGCATATGTTTTTCTATGTAAGCTGTTATCTCCCTCAGGCAAGCTGCGCCTGTACCGCTGTCAGTGCCACAACTCCCACGATATCTTCCCACGAACATCCTCTGGAAAGATCGTTCACCGGTTTGGCAATTCCCTGCAGCATCGGTCCGTAGGCTTCTGCCTTAGCCAGACGCTGTACCAGTTTATAGCCGATATTTCCACAGTCCAGATTCGGGAAAATCAACACATTCGCCTTACCGGCAACCTCGCTTCCCGGTGCTTTGGATTTTGCCACCTGCGGTACGATCGCCGCATCGGTCTGCAATTCTCCATCCAGACACAGGTGAGGATACTGCTCATGTGCAATCCTTGTCGCTTCAACCATCTTGTCTACCAGCGGATGCTTTGCACTTCCCTTCGTGGAATGGGAAAGCATTGCAATAATCGGTTTTGCACCGACCAGACTCTTAAAGCTCTTCGCGGAAGTATCTGCAATTGCAGCCAGCTCCTCAGCTGTGGGATCCTGATTCAGACCGCAGTCTGCAAAAAGAAAGGTTCCGTTTTCGCCATACGTACAATCCGGTACGTCCAGAATAAAAAAGCCGGATACCAGCTTTACGCCGGGTGCAGTCTTTAAAATCTGCAATGCCGGTCTCAAAGTATCTGCCGTTGCATGGCAGGCACCCGCAACCATGCCGTCCGCATCGTTTGCCTTGACCATGATAACACCAAAGGTCAGATAATCACTGAGAAGGATCGATCTTGCTTTCTCCGGTGTCATTCCTTTATTTTTTCTTGTCTCATATAAAAGTTCTACATAGCTGTCCAGCTTGTCTGTCTTCTCCGGATCTACGATCGTCACCCCATCCAGTTCCACTTCAAGCCATCCGGCTCCATCCATAATCTTCTCTTCATTGCCAACCATGATAATATTGGCAATACCTTCTTTCAGAATATTTGCTGCCGCAATCAGTGTTCTTTTGTCGTTTGTTTCCGGCAGCACGATGGTTTTCCTATCGCTTCTGGCCTTCTCCTTCATCAGATCAATATAGGACATGACTCTTCCTCCTCGCCCGTAGGTTTTATAGTTTTTTGCTTAAGTTTATCATACAAAAATTAACACCGACGCACAAGATTTTCCTCCAATTTTATTGTGCAAAATCTCATACAAATTCCACAATTACAATTCTTTAAATTATCTATTCAGAACTCCATTCGCAAAACCGCATTTACATGGCTCTGAATAGTTACAAATCATCTAATATCTCCAAACTTTTGAATGGTCTGTCTATGAATCGTTCACGGTAGATATCCGCAATTTCTCCAAGCTCCCCCAGAACCTTTTCTGTCACCGTAAACGTGTAAAGCTTCTCAACGCTGGAATGTTCAATATAATAAACAGCATACTCTGTTGATTTCTCCCAGTCTCCTTCCCTCGGCATTCCCGGAAATTCACCATTGACCGCAAGTGCCTTGAGTTCAAATATGTACCTCACGAGTCTGTCCTTGAGGCTCTGTTTCTCAAGCGCCCTGAGAGATTGATACAGGAGTTTGAGCATCTCCTTCTCATCACTGTTCTCACGGGTATAATAGTCCATCACCTCGAGAAAATACATCCCGTAACATGCACCCTCCAGATCCTCCCGCAATCCTTCGAAATAATTGCTGATCTCAACATCTACCACATTGTATGAACTTCTCCCGGCATAAAGTCTGAACACACCAAAGGAGAAGGGATTTGTCGCCGCGAGCATTTTGCTGTTTGGTCGTCTTGACCCCTTTGCAAATGCAGATATTTTTCCCTTCTCCTTTGAAAGAATGACGATTCTTCTGTCATATTCACCAATTGGTTCAGCCTTTAAAACCATTCCCGTAATCTCTGTAAATTCCTGCATGAGAATGTTCTCCCGACTCTTCCTTCTTCTCCCCCGCCGGCATTCGTTCTTCTTCCCGCAACGCATTCCTGTAAGCCAGAAAATCATCGATATGTCCGGTGTGTAGAAATCTATCCCAGTAATCCGTGTCCTTCATCTTACGCCCCCTGTCAGTGTTTTGAACCGCTCTCAATAAAGAGTGGTCTTCTTACATGCTTTCTACTGTTAGGGTTCGTCAAATGACCTTTTTCTATTCGGAATCTTTGGGATTATAGCCAAAATTTTTCAAAAGAAAATCACTGTCCCGCCAATCCTTCTTCACCTTGACCCAAAGCTTCAGATTTACCTGGGATTCCACCAGATCTTCTATATCTTTTCTTGCCATAGAGCCTATTTTCTTGAGCATACTCCCCTGTTTTCCGATAATGATCCCCTTATGGGAATCTCTCTCACAGATGATCGTCGCTTCAATATCCACAATATGTTTGCGGAACTTCATCTGTTCTATGGTCACTGCGATTCCGTGTGGAATTTCATCCTCCAGACATTTCAGTGCCTTTTCCCGGATCATCTCCGCAACAATCTGTCGCATAGGCTGATCCGTCACCGTATCCTCGTCATAAAATGCCTCTCCATAGGGCAGGTATTTCATGATCGTATCAACCAGATCCTTCAGACCATCCTTTCTGAGTGCTGATACCGGCACGATCTCCGCAAAATCCATCTGTTTCCGATACGTGTCGATAAAGGTCAGGATCATCTCTTTCTTCACGGTATCAATCTTATTGATCACAAGGATCACCGGCGTCTTACATTTCTTCAACTGTTCTATGATGTGCTGTTCGCCCGCACCGATATAATCCGTCGGCTCTACCAGCCACAGCACAACATCCACATCTGCCACCGAGCGCTCTGCGATATTAACCATATAATCACCGAGCTTATTCTTTGCCTTATGGATTCCAGGCGTATCCAGAAAAACGATCTGTCCTTCCTCACTCGTATACACCGTCTGAATCCGGTTCCTTGTCGTCTGAGGTTTGTTTGACGTAATGGCAATTTTCTGTCCGATGATCGCGTTCATCAGTGTTGATTTTCCGACATTCGGTCTTCCGATCAGCGTTGCAAAACCCGCCTTAAACTGTTTCTTCTCCATGAGTTTTGTCCATATCCTTCTTTCTATTGTTTTGCCGTAACTATTGTTTGGTATCTTCTTTCGGCAGCTCCTGCGGCGTTTCCTGTGCTCTTACAGCATTCTGCTGCGGGGGCTGTTGCGTGTTTTGCTGTAAGTACGGCTTCTGTCCCTGACCATAACCCGCATAGGGATTTCCCATATTCGGCCGTACCGTATAAGGCTTCCTGTTTGCTTTCCTTTTTTCTGCTCTTTTGGCACTGATTTTAAGTATCTTGAGGATTGCAAACACAATCGCACCAATGATAACTACCCACACAACAATATAAGGCAGATTGATAATAAATGCGACACCGAAATTAGAAAGTCCGGTTCCAACACCTTCCAGGCTTTCCATAAAGCCGGTTCTTATCTTTTCACCGGTTGTAATGTCTGCCGGCGGCGTATATTTCTCTACTTCCTGAACTGTAATATCCACGGTACTGTAATCAATCTTATTGTCAAAGGTACGGATCTGGGACTCCATACTTTCGATCTGATATCTCACCTCAGACAATCTGTTCTCGATTGTGATGATATCCTCAATATTCTCTGCCTGATCCAGAAGCTCCATCAACCTTTCCTGTTCAATCGTCAGCGCCTTCTTATGGCTCTCCAGATCAACATATTGCAGGGTCACATCCTCTGTGTCCACCATGCGCATTGTCACATTGGCTTCTTCCCCTACATGATTCAGAAACTCATCCAGTCTGTCCTGCGGAATTCTTGCCGTGACTGTGCCGTAACGCATCCTCTGGCTTCCATCATAATTGATATCCTTGTCGTTGCTTGACAAACTCTCTATGTATCCACCAAGCTTCTGTACCTGCTGTTCCAGATCTGACATCAGCTCATCATAATGCTCTGTTTCCACCTCAAGGTTTGCAGTGCGGATCAGTTTTCTTCCGGAATTTTCCACATTCTCCTCTACTGCTGCAGAATCATCGTAATACTCCTCGTTTTCAACAGCACCTTCCGCAGTATAAACACCCTCATCATACGCATAGTCGCTATAGGAATCATATGCCGCCGACTCTGTCGTGGCGGATTTGCCGGACATACTGCTGCTCCCACAGGCGGTGAGCAGCAGCGCAGCTATCGACAATACGCTAAATATTCTCCATTGTTTTTTCATTTTTACCTCCCCTGTCTCTAGTGAAACAGATAATCTGTATGCAGGAACAGGTCCTTCTGTTCCTTAATCTTCTGTTCGTTTCCTACGACGCAGAGACAGTCATCCGACATAAACGCCCTGATATATGCCGCCAGATTCCGGATTGTTGCAGCATCTGTGGCAAGAAGCTCATCTCTGTCCTTCTGCACTCTTTCCATCGTATAATGCGTCATATAGCCGCTCAGGGAATAATTTCCCATCTGAGCCGGTGTCAATGGCGTATCCAGTTCGCTGACAGCACCGATGATAAACTGTGTCATTGTTCTCTCATCTGCCTCAAAACCGGCGATATAATCTGCTGCTTTCTCGTAGATCTTGATTGTCTTTTCCAGGTTCGGGTCACGATAGGACACAAAATAACTCTCTCCGGACTTGCCAAAGTTGCACATACAGCCGTAGGCACCGCCCTTCACTCTCACCTGCGTCCAAAGGTAATCATAGCCCATCATCACACGCAGAACCCGGAGCGCTCCTGTGTAGGGAAGCCCTTTCTTTTCAAAATTTCCTGCACGGCATACATACTGCACCTGCGCTGAGGACATCAGCCCCTCATTTCTCTTCTGCGGCTGTGGATCGTATCCTTTTCCTTCTGTCTTAGCCGTGTACAGCGTCTTCTTAAACTTCTCCACGAGTTCTTCCACACCGCAAAGTCCGTCCTCTGTGGACGTATAATCCACCATAAGATTTTCTGCACAGAACAGACACTCCACCAGTCTTGCCAGGTTGGCAGAAAGCTCCGGAAAACGTTCTTCAAAATGCTCTTCCAGATCTTCCAGCATGCGATAAAACGGCATGCCGTTTATCTGTTCCATAACCATCGCCGGCTTCGACAGGTAGGAAAGCGCCACTCCGGCCGCAAGCGTATGCCCTGCGCTCATCATATGCGCCTGTTTCTCCGATCTGGCCTCTGCGATCAATTCAAAAATTCTCTTAGAGTCTGTATAGCATGACTTTGTCAGAATTTCCGATACCAGCGCAAAGGCATCCTCCAGATTCTCATAGAGCACCTTTGCTTTCATGTCAAATGTCGCGGTATATCTGCTAAGATCATCTGCATCGGTATAGGTGTTGACCGCCGGTGCGATCCCCCCTGTTTTCAGATTAATCTCGTTGTACAGTTCTCCATAGCTGTGCGTCTGTGTTGAGACAAGTCCGATCAGTATCTTCAAAATTCCGACATAAGGGAACAGTTCTTCCGGCACCTGTCTTAAATCAAACATAAACCGGAGATAACCGATCCCGTTTGTAAAGACATCGTGGTGCAACAGTACCATATCTCCCACTTTTTTCTCTGTATTCCGGTACGCTGTTGCCTCCTTGCGCATATCTGCCCTTGTGAGAAGCGGGATTTTCTCCAGATCCTCCTTCGGGCTTGGCTCCTCCTGGTATTCCTTCAATTCCGCTGTCTCTTTGACAATCTGTCTGATCTGTGCATCGGACATCTGTGCCTTTTTAGCGGCAAGAGCCTCTGCCAGCTTCCGCTCCTTCTTTCCGGTAAGTCCTTTGACGGGTTTCACCGTCACAAGACTCTTGTGTGTATTGCGAAGCAGAAGGGTTCTGATCATGTCTTCATAGAAGGAAGTCTGCACTGCATCCTTCAATTCTCTGTAGGTATCCAGAAGTTCTATATAATAAAATGGCTTGGCATCATCGTAAAGCCAGGACTCTAACATGTTAAGTCCATACATCAGCCCCTTGGGGTATGAACCGAAATCCGCCTCTCTGTACTTAAACTCATAATAATTTAAGGTTGCCTGCAAGGTCTTTTTGTCAAGGCCTTCCTCTGCCAGCTTCTGAAGCTGTTCCTCGATGATTCTGACAAACTCTTCCTTTTGTTCAATATCTGCGTTTTTGGCAATGATCGAGAAATACGGCTGTAACACGCCACTGTCAAACGAGCAGATCACGTCTGTTCCGATACCCGCATCCAGAATCGCCTGTTTTACTTTTGCACCCGGCACCGTTCCTATCACATCTACCAGCACCTGAAAGCCAAAACAGGTTTTTCTGTCCAGAGATTTTCCAAGAGAAACATTATAGGAAAGATAGCTGTTCTTCTTTTCCGACTCACTTTCCATAATCGGATATTCCTTCTCTACTGTCACCGTCCCCACAAACGGTTTCTCCACCGTCAACGCTGAATCCACCTGCAGTGCATCATATTTAGAGAGGTACTCCTCATCTATATAGCGAAGCTTCTCCACCATGTCCATATTGCCGTACAGATACAGGTAGCTGTTTGACGGATGATAATACTTTCTGTGGAAATCCAGAAACTCCTCATAAGTCAGTTCCGGGATCACATCCGGATCTCCCCCGGACTCTACGGCATACGCGGTATGCGGATACAGAGAGTTCATGATCTCCCGGTACAGAACATCATCGGGCGAAGAATATGCTCCCTTCATCTCATTATAAACCACACCATTGATCGTCAGCGGATCTTGCTCACTTTCCATCTCGTAGTGCCATCCCTCTTGTTTGAATATCTTCTCCTCATGATAAATATTGGGATGAAAAACAGCATCCAGATACACATCCATCAGATTCTGAAAATCCTTGTCATTGCAACTGGCAACCGGATAGACCGTCTTATCCGGGTAGGTCATCGCATTGAGAAAGGTGTTCAAAGATCCCTTCGCCAGCTCAATAAACGGATCCTTGACCGGGAACTTATCGGAACCACACAGCACGGTATGCTCTATGATATGTGCCACTCCGGTACTGTTCTTAGGAGGTGTCCGGAATCCGATATAAAATACCTTGTTATCGTCATCATTTGACAACAGGGCAATTCTTGCCCCCGTCCGTTTATGCTTCAACAGATAGCTTACGGAATTTAAGTCTTTGATTTCTCTTTTTTCTATAACGCTGTATGCGTTCAACTCTTCAATCTGCATTGCCAGACTCCTTTAATATTTAAAATATGATGTGTTTATTGTACCACAAGTATCCCGGTTTCGATACGTAAAGTTTACTCGGGGAGTATTTTCCTCGTCTCCATAACGTAAAAAAGAACAGGCAGAAACGCTACATACGCTTCTGCCTGTTCAATGTAAAAGGGGAATTTTACCATTATCCAGAGACAGGCTCATGCAAATAATTTTGCGATTATTTGTCGATGAAACACCGTTCCCTGTCTAACAATGTCATTTTAGCAAATTCCTTTTTCAAATTCAAGCATAATTTTAACGCCCCAACCTGTCATTTATCGCGCGAAGCGACAAAACGTCCATTTTTACAGCATTTTGGGCAGGACAAAAACTTACACAGTAAATGTCATAAGTGCAAGTTTCGATAAAATAAGCTCCTGCACAACCACACCGCTCTTTTTTTTCTGCGCCAGGTTGAGCGACACAAATTCATCCAGCTTCATGGTTCTGGTTCGATACCCGACTTTCTTTTTTCCCCAAAGTCCCTTCTGCTCTTCCAGAATACTGACCTTTACCTTCGCCCTCAGCTGTTTATAGGTTCTATAGGAAAACTGTTCCGGGGTCATATAGTACAGATGACTTTCCAACGTGGTCGACAGATCCGTATCCTTCGAAATATAGTGTTCAATAATGGACTTGAATTTGAAATTCACCATCTCGTTATCCATAATTTCCCGATAGCTGTATCTGGCACCCAAAAAGAGCGTACCGGAATCCTGCATAAAGTATTTAAAGTCGTTATCCTGATATTCCCTCTCCATCTGTCTCTCCATCTCGCCCTACTGTATGTTTCCTCCGTCCAGATCCTCAATCTTATCCGCACTCATACGGATCGCATCTTCGATGCTTTTGCGGCTCATTCCGCTCTCTTCCATCAATTCCTCAACCGTCACCTTCCGGCGAAGCTCCGTCGCCAGCTGTGCTGCGGCATCGGCCACCTTGTTGACCTTATCTGCGATCTTCTTGTCTTTCTTGGATTCCTCCGCATTCTCGCTGATAAACTCTTCCATGGCATCCATGATCAGCTTTCCGATCATTCCCTGTGCCTCCGCAGCATGCTCCAGAGCCCCCAGCATGGTCACTCCTGCTGCAACCGCCACATTTCCTTCGCCGATCAGGTCTTCCAGAAATACACCCTGTCCGGCATAGAGCTTTGCGATCTCCACCACGTCAGGCAGAAACACCTCCGTCAGCTTTTGCTGTGCCTGTGCATCTCCAGCCATCGCCGACAGCGTGACTGCTTCTTTTTCGCCCTCGGAAAGCGTCGGAAGTGCTTTCAATTCTTCCAGGTAAGTCTCCAGATAATCCTTTTCCTCCTGTTCCAGATAGTCATCCAGATCAACCTGTTCTCCAACACCGATCTTGTGTTGTTTCAGATACTGACAGATCATCGTATACTGTTCTTCAGAAAGCGCAAGTTCCGAAAAAGCCTCCATGATCTGTTCCTTCGTAACACAATGATTCTGCTCCTTTGCCAGCTTTTTTACATCTTCCAGCGCACGTGCAAAAATAATCTCCTGATTTCTGTCATTTGACATAGCTATATACGATTCCTTTCGGGTTTAATTGCTTTTGACGTGAGTATGGGTATACAGGTGTTCCTCACAGTATTCATAGTTTCCATCACACTTGGAGCAGAACCGGAACTGCATATTCGGGCTGTCCACCTCTGTACGCCCACAGATTGCACACTTATGCTTTGTAATACCACTGCTTCTCTTCACTTCCCGTTTAAACTCCTGTCGTCTGTGGATCTGCTTCGGATTCAGGTGCATCATGTTCCTGGAGGTCAGGAAAAAGATAATAAAATTCAGCAGTGATGCTGCGATCGCAAACCTTCCATCTACACCCATCTGGATAAATTCAAATACCAGCATGACTGCATAGACAACTCCGAGCCACTTTACCTTGACCGGTATAATGAACATCAACAGCACCTGCGCATCCGGGAAGGTTGCCGCAAACCCAAGGAAAATAGACATATTGATATAATAGGTACTGAAATAAATGGAGGTTACCGTAAAGAAATACTCAGCCCCCACCGCAGCAATGCTGTCCGCATGGAACAGATAATGATAGCCCATCAGCAGAAAGCTTCCCAGGATCGTAAACAGCATTCCCTCAAAAATATATACATTATATTTATAGGTTCCCCAGGTTCTCTCCAACGATGTTCCAATCGAACAGTAAAAATAGAGCATGATCAGCGTAAAAAAGATGTTCTGGTTGCTCGGTGGAATAAGGATCCAGGTAAACAGTCTCCAGACCTGTCCATGCACGATCGCATAGGGATTCAGCGTCAGATAAAGCAGAACGCTCGGTGCCATCATCTGTATCAGATATCCCACTGCATAACAGATCACTAGCACAAAAGACAGGTTTTTAATCGCATATTTTCCAAATTTCCTTTCAAAAGGACTCATATTCATTTCTCCGTTTTCTGTATGGCATGTATTTTTGTGTACAAAACTGAATACATTTTATCATCCCTTTTTTCAAAAGTAAACGCCGCTTCCGGCAATATCAGGAAAGTTATAAAAATTTAATAAGTATCTCCCGAAATATTCATAATTTTCCATCCGTACGCCAATTGCTTTTTACTATCTGCTGTCGTATAATGACTGAGTGTGTCAAAATACATTATATTAAGAAGAAACATTCAAAAGGAGAGATCATATAAAATGAGTGAAATGCAATATACCCTTGGCATTGATATCGGTTCCACTACCGTTAAGATCGCCGTTCTCGACAGCGGGCACCGCATCCTTTTTTCCGACTATCAAAGGCATTTTGCAAATATAAGGGAAACCCTTTCTTCACTGTTGAAGGAAGCATATGACAAGCTTGGAAACCTTACGGTTCACCCTATGATCACAGGCTCCGGCGGTCTTACGCTCGCCAACCATCTGCAGGTTCCCTTTGTACAGGAGGTCATTGCAGTCTCCACCTCCCTGCAGACATTCGCTCCTTCTACCGATGTCGCTATCGAGCTCGGCGGTGAGGATGCCAAGATCATCTATTTTGAAGGTGGCAACGTGGAACAGCGTATGAACGGTATCTGTGCCGGCGGTACCGGCTCCTTTATCGACCAGATGGCATCTCTTTTGCAGACGGATGCTCCCGGTCTTAATGAGTATGCCCAAAAATATCATTCTTTATATACAATCGCAGCACGCTGCGGTGTGTTTGCCAAATCCGACATTCAGCCTCTGATCAATGAGGGAGCTACCAAAGAGGATCTTTCTGCCTCCATTTTTCAGGCAGTTGTCAACCAGACCATCAGCGGACTGGCCTGCGGAAAGCCGATCCGTGGTCATGTTGCCTTTCTCGGTGGACCGCTGCACTTCCTTTCCGAATTAAAGAAAGCCTTTATCCGCACACTCAATCTGGATGATGCGCACATTATTGACGCGGACAACTCTCACCTGTTTGCCGCTATCGGTTCGGCACTGAATGCCAAAGAAGAGACTCATTATACCATGTCCGAAATGGTTAATAAGCTTTCTTCGGATATTAAGATGGAATTTGAAGTAGAACGTATGGAACCTCTGTTTGCGTCCCATGAGGAATACGATGCCTTCCAGGCTCGTCACAATGCCCACCATGTCACCACAGGAAATCTTGCCTCTTATCACGGCAACTGTTTCCTTGGAATCGATGCAGGTTCTACCACTACCAAGATTGCACTTGTCGGAGAAGACGGTTCTCTCCTGTACTCCTTCTACAGCAGCAATGACGGCAGTCCGCTGAAAACCGCCATCCGTTCCATCAAGGAAATCTATACGCTCCTTCCTGAGGATGTCCACATCGTGCGCTCCTGCTCCACCGGTTACGGCGAAGCTTTGATGAAGGCTGCCTTTCTTCTGGATGACGGAGAGGTTGAGACCGTGGCTCATTACTATGCAGCCGCCTTCTTTGATCCGGATGTCGACTGTATTCTGGACATCGGCGGACAGGATATGAAATGTATCAAGATCAAAAACCAGACCGTGGACAGTGTCCAGCTCAACGAGGCCTGCTCCTCCGGATGTGGCTCCTTCATTGAAACCTTCGCAAAGTCTCTGAACTACAGTGTCGAAGATTTTGCAAAGGCCGCTTTATTCGCAGAGCATCCGATTGATCTGGGAACACGTTGTACGGTATTTATGAACTCCAAAGTCAAGCAGGCACAGAAAGAAGGGGCTGCTGTCTCTGATATTTCTGCCGGACTTGCCTATTCCGTTATTAAGAATGCGCTTTTCAAGGTTATCAAGGTATCCGATGCTTCAGAGCTCGGCAAAAACATTGTCGTGCAGGGTGGAACCTTCTACAACGATGCCGTTCTGCGAAGCTTTGAAAAGATTGCAGGCTGTGAGGCTGTCCGCCCGGATATCGCCGGAATTATGGGTGCCTTCGGTGCTGCCCTGATTGCCAGGGAGCATTATACCGAGGGATACCAGAGCACTATGCTCAGCCTTGATCAGATCACCAATCTGCAATTTGAGACCAGCATGGCAAAATGTAAGGGCTGTACCAACAACTGTCGTCTGACCATCAACAAATTCACCGGCGGCCGTCAGTATATTTCCGGCAACCGTTGCGAACGCGGTATCGGCAAGGTCAAAAATGCAAATGGAATTCCTAATTTATTTGAATATAAGCTCAAGAGGCTCTTTTCCTATGAGCCACTTCCGGCTGACGAGGCAAAACGTGGCACGGTCGGCATCCCGCGTGTCTTGAATATGTATGAAAACTATCCCTTCTGGTTTACTTTTTTCACAAAGTTGGGGTATCAGGTAGTGCTTTCTCCAAGCTCCACCCGCAAAATTTATGAGCTCGGAATCGAGTCCATTCCAAGTGAATCCGAGTGTTATCCGGCCAAGCTTGCCCACGGACATGTTTCATGGCTTATCAACCAAAAAGTAGATTTCATCTTCTACCCTGCTCTTTTTTATGAGCGCAACGAATTTAAAGAGGCGAATAATCACTACAACTGCCCCATCGTCACGTCCTACTCCGAAAACATTAAGAACAATGTTGAGGAAATCGGACGGGGTGAGGTTATCTTCCGCAATCCCTTCATGTCCTTCCGGGATCTGAAAACCGTAACCTCCGCCCTCACAAGAGAGTTCCACGAGCTTCCTGTCACAGAGGTCATGGATGCCGCAGAGGCTGCATGGAAAGAGCTCGAAAATGCACGCAACGACATGCGAGCAAAGGGGGAAGAGACCCTTCGTTATATGGAAGACAATCACGTCAGAGGCATTGTGCTTGCCGGAAGACCTTACCATATCGACCCGGAGATCAATCACGGTATTCCGGAGTTGATCAATTCGTACAATATCGCAGTTCTGACAGAGGATTCCGTCTCTCACCTTGCAAACCCGGAGCGGCCGCTGATCGTATCCGACCAGTGGATGTATCACTCCAGGCTTTACGCCGCTGCAAGCTTTGTCAAAACGCGGGAGGATCTGGATCTGATCCAGCTTAACTCCTTCGGCTGCGGTCTGGATGCCGTCACCACCGATCAGGTGAACGATATCCTCTCCGGTTCCGACAAGATTTATACCTGCCTGAAGATCGACGAGGTCAACAATCTGGGCGCGGCCCGTATCCGTATCCGTTCCCTGTTGTCCGCTATCCAGGTACGGGAACAGAAGCACAAGAAACGCACGATCCGTTCCAGCGCGATCCACAAGGTATCCTTTACCGAAGAAATGCGCAAGGATTACACGATCTTATGCCCGCAGATGTCACCGCTCCATTTCGATGTACTCTCTGCCGCCTTTGAGGCGTGTGGTTATCATTTTGAAGTCCTTGACAACGACAACCGTCATGCGGTGGATGTCGGCCTGAAATATGTCAACAACGATGCCTGCTATCCTTCCCTCATGGTAGTCGGGCAGATCATGGATGCCCTTTTATCGGGCAAGTATGACCTGAACAAGGTTGCCCTTATTATGACGCAGACCGGTGGTGGCTGCCGTGCTACGAACTATATCGGTTTCATAAGACGTGCTCTGGAAAAAGCCGGCATGGAACAGATTCCGGTTATTTCCCTGAATCTTGGCGGCATTGAGACCAATCCTGGTTTCCATATAAATGCCGAGCTGTTGATCCGCGCCGCCTACAGCGCCCTGTTCGGCGATATCTTTATGCGCTGTGTTTACCGCATGCGCCCATATGAAATTGAGCCTGGTTCCGTGAATGCACTTCACCAGAAGTGGGTTGCCAAATGCCGTGAATTTGTGTCACGCAAGCATATGAATTACTTTACCTTCCAGAAGATGTGCCGGCAGATGATCCGCGAATTTGATGCCATTCCGATTCACGAAGATATGCAAAAGCCGCGTGTCGGTATTGTCGGTGAGATTCTGGTCAAATTTGCCCCAGCCGCCAACAACCACCTGGTCGAACTGCTTGAGTCAGAAGGTGCAGAAGCTGTTGTTCCGGATCTGATCGATTTCATGCTGTACTGCTTCTACAACCAGGTATACAAGGCAGATTATCTCGGTATGTCCAAAAAGACCTCCGCGATCTCTACCCTTGGCATAAAGGCGATCGAAAGACTGCGCAGACCCTCAGCAAAGGAATTTGAAAAGAGCAGACATTTCCATCCACCGGTCAGCATCTACTCCCTCGTGGACTATGCGAAACCCATCGTAAATATCGGCAATCAAACCGGAGAAGGCTGGTTCCTGACCGGAGAAATGGTGGAACTGATCCACAGCGGCGTCAACAACATTGTCTGTACACAGCCGTTTGGATGTCTTCCAAACCACGTTGTCGGAAAGGGTGTTATCAAAGAATTGCGCAAGCGCTACCCGCTTTCCAATATTGTCGCCATCGACTACGATCCGGGTGCCAGCGAAGTCAATCAGCTTAACCGGATCAAGCTGATGCTCTCTACCGCCCAGAAAAATCTCAGGAAAACGAATCATTAAGGCTATTTCCCATGCGTCAAAAAGAGGATCAAATCTTATATCAAAGACTTGATCCTCTTTCTTAATGTTTTTATTTATTGATATGCCACCACATGCTACATCTGCTTACGCACCACCAGATATTCATTATCAAGCTGATAATAAGCACATTCAAAATCACTCCCAGAAAGGAACCGGCTCATATCATCCTCATCCAGATCTACCATGCAGACATAACATTCATAGTCTTCATCATACTGATAATTACTGCATGTGTCACAACAGCTCATCTTTCCATCCTCAATTTCTTCTAATAAAAAGTCTTGTCCACACGCCGGTTGACAAACTTCACTTTTCCTTTCAGTTCTTCTGTCAAATCCTGAACCGCCTCATCCGCAATATCCTTCTGCATCTGATTTACGCAAAAAACACAGGTTCCAAATTTATCATTGGAAAATAATCTGGGTTTTTCCCATTTTACATAATAAGAAACTCTGTATTTCAGCAATATCTTCTCAATCTTTTCCTTGGTCGGCATATCCGTGACCTGACACCATTCTACCTCATTATGAACCTTTACTTTTTGATATGCAGTTTCCATTTATCCACCCTGAATTCCCAATTATAATTTTCTGCCCATAAGACATATTCAGTATAACGTATTTATCACAATTACGCAAGAGCCGCTCCGGTTGCATTGCCCTCTGATTTATGATATATTTGCTATACACGAACGAAAATAGAAAGTTGAGAACAGAAAAATGCCAATTAAAGTTGCAGACTCCTTACCAGCCACATCGATTCTGGAAGGTGAAAATATATTCGTTATGACTCAGTTCCGTGCCATGCATCAGGACATTCGTCCTCTGGATGTGTTGATTCTGAACCTGATGCCCACCAAAATTGTCACGGAAACACAGCTTCTTCGTAAGCTTTCCAATACTCCCCTGCAGGTAAATGTAGAATTTCTGCAGACAGCAAGCTATAAACCGCAGCATGTGGATTCTAATCATCTGGAATCCTTCTATACAACCTTTGACAAGGTTAAGGACCGTAAATTTGATGGCATGATTATTACCGGAGCTCCCCTTGACTACGTTAAGTTTGAAGATGTAGCCTACTGGGATGAGATCTGCCACATTATGGAATGGGGCAAAACACATGTACACTGTACATTCCATCTCTGCTGGGGTGCTTTTGCTGCACTCTACTATTTCTACGGCTTGGAACGCTATGACATGGAAGAAAAACTGTCCGGAGTTTATGCACACCGTATTTTGAAAAAGCAATCCCCCCTGTTCCGCGGCTTTGATGATATTTTCTATGCACCACAGTCTCGCGCCATGGGAATCTCGGAAGATAAAATTGCCTCGGTACCGGAGCTTGAATTAATGGCAGTCTCCGACGAAGCCGGTGTTACAATTGTCAAGACCACTGACAGCCGCCACTTTTTCGTTACCTGTCATACAGAATATGACGCCGATACCCTCTCTTTGGAATATTTTAGGGATCTGGAACGAGGTATGAACCCGAAGGTTCCGGTCAATTATTTCCCGGACAATGATCCTTCCAAACCACCGATCGTCACCTGGCGGTCCGCAGGCCAGCTTTTGTTTTCCAACTGGCTTAACTATTATGTCTATCAGACAACTCCTTACGATGTCAGAAGTATCCAATAAAAAAGCGAAACCATTCAGTGCCATGCAAATTTGACTTCTGCTCATGCCTGACACAAACTCGACATGCGCATAGAACGTGCGCAGAAGCAGAAAACAGAATGTCAAATTTATATGGCGAAAGTGGTTCTGAATAGTTACACTTTATAGGTACTCTTTCAGAAAATCATCCTCAGAGATGATCCTGACTCCAAGTTCCTTTGCCTTTTTATTTTTGGTCGACTGGGAAGCTGTATCGTTGTTGATCAGACAGGTGGTCTTTCCCGTCACTGACCCGGTCACCTTTCCTCCCAGCTCTTCTATCTTCTCTTTCAACTCATTACGGTTCTCAAAATGCTCCAAACTTCCCGTAATCACAAAGACCATCCCCGCCAGAGTCTGTTCACCCTGTTGTACAGCCCTACTCTCCAGATGTAATTCCGGCAACAGATTTTCAAGCTGCTGCTTCTTCTCCGGGTCCCGAAAGTACGCATGAATTCCCTTTGCTATCACCTCTCCAACGCCCTCGACCTCACTGAGTTCTTCCACGTCGGCCTTCTCCAGCTGCGCCAGGTCATCCTGAAAATGTCGACATAACATCTTGGCATTGGCAACACCGATATTTTCGATTCCAAGACCGTAGATCAGCCTTGGCAGCGTCGTATTCCTTGCCTTCTCTATGCTTTCCATAAGATTACAGCAGGATTTTTCTCCCCAGCCTTCCATCTCTTTGATATCATCCTCGTGACGCTTTAACCGGAACAGATCCGCATACTCATGTAAATACCCTTTCGCCAGAAATTTTTCGAGCGTAGCCTCTGACAGGCCATCTACATTGAGTGCATCTCTGCTGACAAACAGTGTAAAGGATTTTATTTTCTTTGCATCACACTTCGGATTACTGCAATACAGGGTCTGCACATCATTGATCTGTCTGATCTCCGTTCTGGCACCACACACCGGACAAAGCGACGGAATCTCCAGATTATCACTCTGTGTAAGGTTCTCCGCAATCTGTGGAATGATCATATTCGCTTTATAAACGGTGATATGATCCCCAATTCCCAGACGAAGGCCTCTCACAATACTGATATTATGGACAGAAGCCCTGCTGACCGTCGTTCCCTCCAGCTCGACAGGATCAAAAATCGCTACCGGATTGATCAGACCTGTCCGGCTCGCGCTCCATTCTATCTCACGCAGAACGGTTTCCCGCAGCTCATCTGCCCATTTAAACGCAATGGAGTCCCTCGGAAACTTTGCTGTTCTTCCCAAGGACTGTCCATAAGAAATGTCCTCATAGGTCAGCACCAGCCCATCAGACGGTATATCATAATGCGTTATTTCCTGTTCATAATAAGAGATAGCATCTATTATTGTATCAGGTGTTACGATACGGTATTCAACCACGTCAAAGCCCTGTTCTCTAAGGAAAACGAACTGTCTCTCCCGGGAATTATGAAAATCCACGCCATCTGCCTTCACCAGAGCAAACGCAAAGAAATTAACATTGCGGGAAGCCGTCACTTCGTTATTCAGCTGTCTCACGGAACCGCTGCAAAGATTACGCGGGTTCTTATATTTTGCTTCAACCTCATCAATCTCTTCATTGATCTTCTGAAAATCGCTGTAGGTAATAACAGCCTCCCCACGCAGGATCAATTCTCCGCGATAGGGAATTTCCATTGGAATATTCCGAAATACCCTGGCATTGTTGGTAATTACTTCTCCCACCTCGCCATTACCTCTCGTGACAGCCTTTGCAAGTTTTCCATCAAAGTATGTCAAAACAATTGTAAGACCATCCATTTTCCAGGATAAAAGTCCCTCTTTTCCATTCAGCCAATCGCGCAGTTCTTCCCGGCTTTTCGTCTTTGCAAGCGAAAGCATCGGCCTTTCATGGCGTTCCTTGGGCAGTTCATCCACTGCCTCATACCCTACATGTATGGTTGGGCTGTTTGTGAGGACAACACCGGTCTCCTTCTCAAGCTCAGCCAGTTCATCATATAACTGATCATAAGCATGGTCACTCATGACCTCTCTATCTTGTGCATAGTATGCTTTCGATGCACTATTTAAAGTGTCCACAAGTTCTCTCATCCGTGCGGCTTTTTGTTCATCCATCTTTTCATCCCTCTTTAT
>CAKRPS010000037.1 GCA_934385475.1 uncultured Lachnospiraceae bacterium
ACAATAAACATACCGTCTCCACATGCACCGTCTGTCCAAACTGGTCTACCGGTCTGACCCTTTTCAGCTCATATCCGCCTTCACACAATATCTTCAGATCCCGTGCAAGTGTTGCCGAGTCACAGCTCACATACACGATTCGTTCCGGGTGCATCGCCAGCATAGTCTCCAGACATCTCTCGTCGCATCCTTTTCTCGGCGGATCAACCACGATCACGTCAGGGTGCATCATGTCTGTGTCCGAAAAGTCCTGTTTCGCAGATGCCTTTTCATAGAACTCCGGCAGCACTTCCTCGGCCTTCCCCACATAGAATTCCGCATTCGTAATGCCATTGCACCGCGCATTTTCACGCGCATCCTCAATAGCCTGCGGAATAATTTCCACTCCGTAAACCTGCTTTGCTTTTTGAGCCATAAACAAGGAAATGGTTCCGATTCCACAGTACAGATCCCAGACAGTTTCCTTCCCTGTCAGTCCGGCATATTCAACGGCCAGTCCGTACAGTTTCTCCGTCTGTAGGGGATTTACCTGATAGAAGGACAATGGCGATATGGAAAACTGAATTTCTCCCAGTTGATCCTGAATCCGTTCTTTTCCCCACAGTACACGGATTTCTTTTCCCATAATTACATTTGTATTTTCAGTATTGACGCTGACAGAAATACTCGCTATCTGCTTTTTCCTGCCATCCTCCTCCGGAAAAGCAATTCTCAGAAGCTTTTCTACAAGCTTATCCTCCCGGGGCAGTTTCTTTCCGTTGATTACCAGACACACCATAATCTGTCCGGAGTGAAATCCGGTGCGGATCAGAATGTGACGCACCAGTCCTTTTCCTTCTGCCTCCCGGTATGCTGTGACCTGATTTTCCCTCATGTATTCCAGCACTGTCTCAAGGATTGTCTTATTTTCTTCTACGCCAAGCGCACAATCGGTATTTGCAATAATATCGTGGGTTCTTCCCGCATAAAAACCTGTGATCAGGTTCCCTTCTTTATCATAGCCTACCGGGAACTGTGCCTTGTTGCGATAATGCCAGGGCCTGTCCATTCCGACAATGGGCTCCATGACCGTATCCACCAGTTTTTCATTGAAACCTCCGATGCGCACTAAATGGTTTTTCACCTTATTCTGTTTGAAGGAGAGCTGTTTTGCATAATCCATCGCCTGAATCTGGCAGCCTCCACATCTTCTATGGAGTGTGCACTTTGGTTCAACACGAAAAGGAGAAGGCGTGATCACCTTCTCCACTCTGGCATAGCCATAATTTTTTTTGCATTTGGTAATACGTGCTTCCACCGTATCCCCGAGCACCGCATCTTTTACAAAGAGGGTATAGCCTTCTGTTTTGCCGATCCCCTCTCCATCGTTTCCGATGTCCTCTATCGAAACCGTAACTATGTCATTCTTTTTGTATTCCATATATCTACTCCATCTTCGTTCCAATCACGTTGGACTCAAACAGTCTGTTAAAGCCAAGCCATCCGGTCTCTTTACTGTTCTCCAGAAGTTCTGTAAAGGTCTCCATCTTTGCGTCGGTATTATCTGCAAAAGTCAGAGCAACCGCCTCAACAATCGCTGGTTTCTTCGGTGAGCCAAACTCCAGCTCTCCATGATGGGACAAAATACAATGTTTCAGCTCATTTTCCAGAACCTTCGGAAATCCCGGAATCTGTCTGATCTTCTCTCCAACCATTTCACTGCCGATCACAATGTGCCCCAGAAACTGTCCATCGTCCGTATAATCATTTTCCGGGAAAAGAGAAAGTTCTTTGGTTTTTCCAATGTCGTGGCAGATCGCCGCTGTCAGCAGAAGATCCCTTTTCAAAACCGGATACTGTGTGCAGTAATAGTCGCACAGCCTTGTCACTCCCAGCGTGTGCTGCAGCAATCCTCCTACAAAACCATGATGCACTGTTTTGGCTGCCGAAGACTGTTTGAATGCCTTGACAAACTCTCCATCCTCCACAAAGAACATCTGGAGAAGCTTCTTCAAATAGCTGTTCTGAACGCTGTCGATCAGACCGAGCAGCTCCTGCATCATATCGTCGATCGGGAAAGGACTTACCGGCAGATAATTCGCCGGATCAAATTCTCCTTCACGGCATTTGCGGACACGTTTGACATTTACCTGAAGTGCTCCCTGAAAACTGGTTACGTCTCCGTAAACCTCTATGTAATCAAGCGTGTCAAAGTCTTCTATTCCGGCACTGTTCGGGTCCCATACCTTTGCATCCACAGTTCCTGTTTTGTCCTGCAGGATCACATTGTCGTATGCCTTTCCGTTTTTGGTGACCGCAGACTGTTTATGTTTGCACAGATAGATGTCAAATACTCTGTCGCCTTCTTTATAATCTTTAATGAATTTCATATGCTTCTCCCTCGTCTTTCTATTATCTGTTTCCCAGTGTTACCTCAACCTGCATCTCACGCCCCTGACGCGACAGGGTCAGCAGCAGTACATCCTGCGGCTGCATATCGTTTAACACTTTCAGCAATTCACTGTATGAGGTAATCTCACTGTCATTTGCTTTCACTACAACATCTCCACTCTGGATACCTGCTGCCATCGCCGGAGAATCCATCTCTATTGTTTTAATATATGCACCGGCAGGAATCTGTATTTCCATATCTTCAGCTACCTCCGGTGGTACATCACAGCCATGAATGCCAAGATACCCTCTTTCCTTATCGTTGGACATCATTTCTATGGTTTTTTTCAGCTCTGTGATCCCATAGGCCGTCAGAAGATTCGGCATATCGCTGTTCTTGTTAGCCGGATCGATCACTCCGACCACCATACCGTTGAGATCGATCAAAATCCCTGTTGCATTACTGCTTCCATAAATATCTGTCATGATCAGCCGATATGCGGAATCCGGCTGATCGATATAAGTTCCCGCCGATGTGACGATCCCATAGGAGATCGATCCGCTTGTCCCAAGCGGGCTTCCCAGTGCTATGATCGGACTGCCCAGAAGATCTGTCTTGTTAGAGCTTCCGAGTTTTGCAATATCGATCACATCCATCGTTTCCTCGCCGATCGACAGAAACGGTACTGCCAGCACCGCCAGACCGGTGATACCGTCCCTCTGCAAAACGTTGGCTTCTGCCCGCGTCTGGTCGCAGAAGGTGACTTCAATGCTCTCCGCCTCATCAAGTGCTCTCTCACTCACCAGCACCAGCATCGCTTTGCCGTTATTGGCAACGATCACCCCGGACGCCGAGGCTTCATTTTCATAAGGATCGTTGAACCAGTCTACGTCGGAGCTGACACCTGTTACTGTAACAATCGCCCTGCTGGCCGTCGTTGCCAGCTCTGCAAGCTGATCGTATACAGAAAGATACTCGTCAAGACCAATCTGCATCTGTGATAGAATCTCTTCTAAATGCTCGGTTTCCCTCTGTTCTGTTGTTGCCGCCTGTTCCTGCTGTACCTCTTCCTCAACCAGCATATCTTCCGGTTTCATCTCCTCGCTGGCCGTCTCCTCCGGAAACTGTACTTCCTTGGCCTCTTCCTCCGGATACAGGGTGTTACTGATAACAGGCTCCAGGATCAGGAAGGTAACGCATGCCACCAGACCAAATACCACAGCCATCACCACGGTAATGACTGTCCGCCTGAGAAGCTTCTTTTTATTTACCGGTTTCTGTTTTATCTTTTCCCGCAGAAAATCAGGTTCTACCGAGGGCGTATACTGCGCCTGCTCCTTGATCTGCTCCTGCGGGATTTTGTTTTCCTGTTCAGACATTCTGCAATCCCTTCCTTGCTTAACTGCTGCACTCCCAGTATATCTGTTTCCCAGATTCTTGTAAAGAAAACCTTCATAGTAATTCTTTTATAACTGTGATAAGATAGGTGTGAAACAAAGGTTATTAAGTGAAAATGAGGAAAATTATGAACAGCAAAGTTTTACGTGTTTTGGAATATACGAAAATTATCGACCGTCTTACCGAAAAGGCTACCTCAGAACAGGGACGCAGACTCACCAAAGCGCTTGTTCCCATGACCGATCTGGAGGAAATCCAGAAGACCCAGCAGGAAACTGCAGACGCACTGGGTCATTTGTTCCGCAAAGGCTCTACTTCCTTTGGCGGCAACAAGGATCTCGGATACTGCATCAAGTCGCTGGAAGTCGGAAGCGCCTTATCTATCCCGGAGCTTCTGCGTATCGCAGCCTTTCTCGAAAATGTCAGCCGTATTAAGGGCTACGGCCGTAAGGAGCGGGATGATATTCCCGGTGATTCTCTGGACATCTATTTTGATGCCCTGGAGCCTCTGACTCCCCTCGCAACAGAAATTCGCAGATGTATTTTGTCCGAGGAAGAAATTGCCGACGATGCCAGTTCAACACTCAAGCACATCCGTCGGAGCATTGCCCTGACCAATGACAAGATCCACTCCCAGCTGACATCCATGATCAACGGCTCCCTGAGAACCTATTTACAGGATGCCGTCGTAACCATGCGGAACAACCGGTACTGTATCCCGGTCAAGTCGGAATATAAGGGGCAGGTTCCCGGAATGGTACACGATCAATCTTCCTCCGGTTCTACCTTCTTTATCGAACCGGCTGCCGTTGTCAGCCTGAATAATGAGTTGAAAGAACTTGCCATAAAGGAGCAGGAAGAAATAGAAGTCATTCTGGCCGATCTGAGTGCCCAGACCGGTGCCTATACACAGGAGCTTGCCGCCAATCAGCAGGCAATGACCACTCTGGATTTCATCTTTGCCAAGGCGGCCCTTGCCATGGAACAGAACGCAACCATGCCTGTTTTTAACACAGAGCATAAGATTCATATCCGTCAGGGACGACATCCTTTGCTTGACAAAAAATCGGTGGTTCCCATCGACATCCGTCTTGGCACTGATTTTGACCTTTTGATCATCACCGGCCCAAATACCGGCGGTAAAACCGTTTCCCTGAAAACAGTCGGACTCCTGACCCTGATGGGGCAATCCGGGCTTCACATTCCGGCCCTTGACCGTTCCGAGCTGTCCGTTTTCCGGGAGGTCTATGCCGACATCGGCGATGAGCAGAGTATTGAACAGAGCCTGAGTACCTTTTCCTCTCACATGACTTCCATTGTTTCGATCCTGAAGGAAGCCGACGAGGATTCTCTGTGCCTGTTTGATGAGCTCGGTGCAGGAACTGATCCTACCGAGGGTGCCGCTCTGGCGACCGCCATTCTTGACCATCTGCACAGAAGCGGAATACGGACCATGGCGACAACACACTACAGCGAGCTCAAGGTGTACGCCCTCTCCACCGACCATGTGGAAAATGCATGCTGCGAGTTCAGTGTTGAGACACTGCGCCCCACTTACCGGCTACTGATCGGTATTCCCGGCAAGAGTAATGCGTTTGCCATCTCTTCCAAGCTGGGACTGCCAGACTATATTATAGAAGATGCGAAAAAACACATTACAGAAGATAAAGAAAGCTTTGAAGATCTCCTGGCAGATCTGGAAAACAGCCGTCTGACGATTGAAAAAGAGCGTCTCGAGATTGAATCCTACAAGAACGAAGTGAAATCCCTCAAGGAGAAGCTGGAGTCCAAACAGGAGAAAATGGATCAGTCCCGTGACCGCATTCTCCGGGAGGCTAATGAGCAGGCCCGTGAAATCCTGCAGGAGGCAAAGGAGGTTGCCGATGAAACCATCCGCACCTTCCAGAAAGCAGGCTCTGCTTCCTCCATGAAGGATCTGGAGAAATCACGCCAGAAGGTTCGCGATAAGATTTCAGAAAAGAATGATAAGCTTGCCCTGAAAAATTCCAAGCCGACCCATAAACTGTTAAAGCCGAACCAACTCAAACTCGGCGACAGCGTCAAGGTCGTTTCCATGGGTCTCAAGGGTACGGTAAGTTCTCTGCCCGATAAGAGCGGCAGACTGTTCGTGCAGTGCGGTATTATCCGTTCTCAGGTTTCGCTGGATGATCTGGTTCTGATTGAAGAAGAGACTGTCAAAACGACCAAAATGCAGCGTACCTCCTCAGGTCGTCTGAAAATGTCCAAATCCTACGCCATCTCGCCGGAGATCAATCTTCTCGGCAAGACTGTGGATGAGGCATTGGCTGAACTGGACAAATATCTGGATGATGCCTATCTGGCACATCTTCCAAGTGTCCGCATTGTTCATGGAAAGGGAACCGGTGCCCTGCGGAGCGCCGTACAGAATTATCTTCGCAAAAACAAGACCGTTAAGAATTATCGGCAGGGTGAGTTCGGCGAGGGCGATGCCGGAGTCACCATCGCAGAATTTAAGGACTAATACTAGCAGAAAGGCATTAACTATGGTTAGCAAACAGAAAATCCTCATTGTGGATGATGATAACAACATTGCAGAGCTCATCTCTCTGTATCTTACAAAAGAATGTTTTGAAACGATGATCGTGAACGACGGAGAGTCTGCCCTTACGGCAGTCGATTCCTTCGAGCCGAACCTGATGCTTCTGGATCTGATGCTGCCCGGCATTGACGGATATCAGGTATGTCGTGAGATCCGTTCAAAATCCTCTTTACCGATCATTATGCTTTCAGCAAAAGGCGAAGTCTTTGACAAGGTTCTCGGCCTGGAGCTGGGCGCTGACGATTATATGGAGAAACCCTTTGATTCCAAGGAACTTGTCGCAAGGGTAAAGGCTGTGTTGAGAAGATATAAACCTGCAGCCGCGGAGCCGAAAACCCCTGATGTAAAAAGTGTGGAGTATCCGGATCTTGTCATCAATCTGACCAACTATTCCGTACTCTATATGGGCAAACAGGTGGATATGCCACCCAAAGAGCTGGAACTGCTTTATTTCCTTGCCGCATCTCCCAACCATGTTTTCACCAGGGAGCAGCTTCTGGATCAGATCTGGGGATATGAATATATCGGTGATACCCGTACTGTGGACGTACATATCAAACGTCTGCGCGAGAAGATCAATGACCACGAAAACTGGCGCATCGCCACGATCTGGGGCATTGGTTATAAATTCGAGGTTAAAAATTAAACTATGCGCAAAACACTGTATTTAAAACTTCTTCTGGCCTATCTCATTTTCGGTCTGTTTGGTTTTGTCGTGGTCGCAACCTTTGTGTCCAACATGACTCTGGATCACCTGAAAAAAGAGAAGGCCGACTCTCTTTACCGGGAGGCTACACTGGTCGCAAACACCTACGCGGCTGACCTGTATAACAATGAGGCGACCCTGGAATCGGTGAAGGATCAGTTAGATGCCCTGGACACCTACATGAATGCAACGATCTGGATCATCAATCCCTCCGGACGTATGATTCTGGATTCTTCCGCCCCTTTCAATGTAGAAACAGAGATTGTTATCGAAAATTTTGACCCGACAGTCACTGCCGGTTCTTACTACACTGTCGGCAATTTCTTTAATACCTTTGAGGAAAATGTTCTGAGTGTCTTTGCTCCGATCACTACCGACTATCGCGTGAAGGGCTACGTGGTCATCCACTGTGCCATGAGCACCATCGAGGCCGAGGCAAACAGCCTTCTCAATATTTCTTACCTGATGCTTGTGATCCTGTTTCTGCTGTCGCTGATCATCCTGATCTTCTTTACAGAGATTGTCTATATTCCACTGCGCAAGATTACCGAAGCTACCGAGCAGTATGCCAGCGGAAACATGCACTATGAATTCAGCGTGGAAAGTGAAGATGAGATGGGTTATCTGGCTGCCTCCCTTTCTTATATGGCCAGCGAGATTGCCCGCTCGGAGGATGACCAGAAAAAGTTCGTTGCCAACGTCTCTCATGACTTCCGTTCTCCGCTCACCTCTATCCGGGGTTATCTGGAAGCCATGATCGATGGAACGATCCCTCCGGAAATGTATGATAAATACCTGAACATTGTCCTGAACGAGACGGACAGACTGACGAAGCTTACCAACAGCCTGCTCACACTCAACAACCTGAACACAAACGGTATGATGCTGAACAAGACAGACTTTGACATAAACCGCACCATCCGCAATGTAGCTGCCTCTTTCGAGGGTACCTGCAGACAGAAAATGATTGCGATCGAACTGGTCCTGACCGGTGATGAAATGTATGTTGTGGCGGATA
This sequence comes from uncultured Lachnospiraceae bacterium, assembly GCA_934385475.1. GTDB lineage: Bacteria > Bacillota > Clostridia > Lachnospirales > Lachnospiraceae > UBA3282. The sequence continues at coordinate 8,075 of CAKRPS010000037.1, forward strand.
TGGATAAAATTCAGCAGGTTCTTTACAACCTCCTGGACAATGCCATCAAATTCAGCCATCACAATTCCATTATCAAGATGGAAACCACGGAAAAGCGCAATAAGATCTTTGTCAGTGTCAAAGACAGCGGCATCGGTATTCCCAAGGATGACCTCAAGCTGATCTGGGATCGATTCTACAAATCTGACCTCTCCCGTGGAAAAGATAAGAAGGGAACCGGTCTTGGGCTTTCCATTACCAAAGAGATCATACAGGCACATGGAGAGCATATCAATGTCATCAGCACAGAAGGCGTCGGCACGGAATTTATTTTCTCCCTGCCCAAATCCAAAATGGAAGACGAAGATTAATCCTTACCATAGAAACGGAGCGTATTATGCACATTATATTACATCAGCCGGAAATACCGGCCAATACAGGAAATATCGGTCGCACCTGCGTCGCCACGGGAACCTCTCTCCATCTGATCGAACCACTCGGCTTCCGGTTGGATGAAAAGTCGATCAAACGGGCCGGTATGGATTACTGGGAGCATCTGGACGTGTCAAGATATATAAACTTTAATGAATTTCAGGAAAAGCACCCGGGTGCAAAGATTTGGATGGCTACCACAAAAGCAAAACACGTCTATACAGACGTGTCCTTTGGCATGGATGATTATATTATGTTCGGAAAAGAGAGCGGGGGTATTCCGGAAGAAATCCTTGTGGATCACGAGGAAACCTGTATTCGTATCCCCATGCTTCCTGATATCCGTTCCCTGAACCTGTCTAACTCTGTGGCTATTGTTCTTTACGAAGCCCTTCGTCAGCAGAATTTCAGTCATATGCAGCTCGAAGGTGAGCTGCACAGACTGCATTGGAAATAACTCTATTGCTGTTGTTCTGCTCTGAGCTTTTCCACAAATTTCTTTAATCTGCCGATGGCAACCTTCAGATTGTCCAGCGAATATGCGTAGGAAATCCGGAGGAAGCCTTCTCCGCAGTCACCGAATGCCGTTCCCGGCACTACAGCCACCTTTTCCTCACGCAAAAATCGGTTTGCGAATTCCTCGCTTGTCATTCCAAATTCCTTAATACACGGAAAGACATAGAATGCACCAAACGGTTCAAAGCACTCTAACTTCATTTCACGGAATGCGTTCATAAGATATCTACGTCTCTGATTATATGCGGTTCTCATTTCTACCACGTCAGCTTCCCCGTTCTTGAGTGCTTCCACTGCTGCATACTGGCTGGTGGTCGGACCACACATAATCGCAAACTGATGAATTTTGGTCATCTGCTTTATAATCTCTTTCGGGCCACAGGCATATCCCAGTCTCCACCCTGTCATGGCAAATGCCTTTGAAAAGCCATTGATCAGGATCGTTCTCTCTTGCATTCCCTCCAGTTCTACGATCGACACATGCTTATCCGTATAGGTAAGCTCTGAATAAATCTCATCTGAGATCACAAAGATGTCATGCTTTCTGATCACCTCCGCAATCGCCTCCAGATCCTTGCGCTCCATGATAGCTCCGGTCGGGTTATTCGGGTAAGGAAGGATCAATACCTTTGTTTTGTCTGTAATTGCGTCCTCAAGCTCCTGCGGGGTAAGACGAAATTCATTCTCAGCCTTCAGCTCAATAATAACAGGCACTCCCCCTGCCAGAATTGTACATGGCTCATATGACACATAGCTTGGCTGTGGGATCAGCACTTCTTCTCCCGGATTCAGCATGGCACGCAGACCGATATCAATAGCCTCAGAGCCGCCCACCGTCACAAGTACCTCTTGTGCCGGATCGTAATGTACTCCGTGCTTTCTCTTCAGATAGTTGCCAATCTCCTTACGAAGCTCCATCAGACCGGCGTTGGAGGTATAAAAGGTACGTCCCTTTTCCAGTGAATAGATGCCCTCATCACGGATATGCCATGGCGTATCAAAATCAGGTTCTCCTACACCGAGCGAGATTGCATCCTCCATCTCACTCACAATATCAAAAAATTTTCTGATTCCAGACGGTTTAATCTCTACAACTTTATCTGCTAATGGATTTCTCACGGTGTCACCTTCTCTCTGGTGTCCTCGTACTTCTTGGTCAGTACGGTTCCGTGATCTTTATATTTCTTCAAAATGAAATGGGTTGCAGTGCTCAATACGGAATCAAGCGTCGATAATTTGTCGGAAACAAATCCGGATATTTCCTTGAGGGACTTTCCTTCCAGCGTCACCAGAAGATCAAAGCCTCCGGATATCAGATATACCGAAGTAACCTCCGGATATTTATAAATACGCTCTGCTATATTGTCAAATCCCTGTCCCCTCTGGGGTGTCACACGAACCTCGATCAGTGCGGATACCTTCTCAATCGAAGTTTTCTCCCAGTCGATCATCGTATGATAACCACAGATGATGCCTTCTTCCTCAAGCGCCGCCAGTTCATTGACAACGTCAATCTCCTCTACTCCCAGAATAACCGCAAGCTCCTTTAAATCAATACGGCTGTTTCTCTCTACAATTGCAAGCAATTCTTCTCTCATTGCCATATCCTCCTTCATCGGTTCAGAGGTCTTCCACACCTCTGCCACTATTACCTTTTCAAATAAATCTGATCCATCTTGGGCATATCCAGAAATCTCTTTTCATCCTCGTTGAAAATAACCCTGTCATTGCCTCCTGTGCTTCTCCCGATCGTCACAGCAGGAATGTGTTCACGCGTAAGCTCTGTCACAAGCCCTTCTCCATCCTCTGTAACCATGATGAGACATCCCCCGGACAACAGTTCATAGGGATTCAATCCCAAAAATTCACAGACTTCTACCGTTTCCTGCCTAAGCGGAATCTTCTTGAGGTCAATCTCCAGTCCAACGCCTGCGCCAGATGCCATCTCCCAAAGTGCGCCAAAAATACCTCCACGAGATACATCATGCATTCCACAAACGCCGGACTTCATGGCGGTGGCGGCCTCCGGTATCACTGACAGATACCTGTCAAAGCACGCTGCCTCTTCCACCATGCGCACCGGATACCTGGTACACAGCTCTTCCTTATGTGCCCTGGCCAGCCGTGCTGTTCCCTCCAGTCCGATCCATTTGCTCACTACAATGTCCTGATTTGCTTTTATCCCTTGCGGGTAACCCGCTCGTGCGGCCTCTCTGCGGCCTACTCCGGTCACATTCATCACCGGTTCCCTGACTGCCGGACTCACCTCCGTATGTCCTCCAAGAATCTCCACATTAAGCCTCTCACACACGACACCGGCCTGTTTCATAATTTCCTGAAGCTGCTCTTCTGCTGTCTCTGACGGCAGCATAAGACTCAGCATGACTCCTATCGGTTCTGCTCCCGACGCGGCAATATTATTGAGTGCCATCGGGATTGCATACTCCGCAAGTTCTCCGGACGATGCCGAAACCGGTGTGACTGAAAGAACAGTCTCAGACCCGTTCAGCATTAAAATGGCGCAGTCTTTCCCTATTCCTGCGCCACTGATTGTTTCTTCCCTATGATTTTTTATCTGCTTCAATACGGAGCGTTTCAGCACATTCTCCGATATTTTCCCGTCTCTCATAGTCTGTTCTCTGTCTCTTTTATTGTGGCTGTGCTGCCGGATCGGCTGCCGGCTGCGCTGCTGCGTCTGCCGCCGCCTGAGCTGCCGCTGCATCGGCTGCTGCCTGTGCCGCTGCCGCATCTGCCGCCGCTTTGTAAGAGCCTGCCACTGCTTTTACCTGATCAATACTTCCGGATGCTACTGCTGCCATAATGGCTTCGTAGGCCGCCGGATCTTCTGTCGCCACACCTACTGTCGCGCTCCTCGGAGCCTTCATATAGGTACTGCTGTTTACCTGTTCACGGCTTACCTCCGCGCCATTTTCTTTGACAATCTTCCAAAGCTGCGCTTTATAGCCGATATGCGCAGACTGTACGGAACAGAAACCAACCGGTTGGGAAGCATCGGTATAAATATTCTCCGTATCCGGCGCAATTCGTTCAAGCACTACACTTTCATAAACCACTTCACGCCCCGGATCCCTTGTCTCGACTCCGTAGATTGTAAACGTGATCTGTTTGTCTCCGGAAGTGGTTCCCTCAATATAAATCGGGTAATCTGTATTATTCTTGAATTTGAAATCCTTTCCTGAGGACTCTGCGATTGCCGCATCCGCTGAAGGATCTACATAAGTAACGATCATGGAATGGTTATAACGTTCTGTAACTTCGAGTTCCGCCCGCAGTACTGCGTTATAAAGTGTTGTGGATACCTGACAGATACCGCCTCCGAGACTGTCCACCACCTGACCATTCAGATAAGAACCGGCCATGTAATAGCCATTATCCTGCGAAAAAGGAGATACTGTCTGATATGCGGAAAATTCCTCACCCGGAAACAGGATCGTACCGTTGATCAGTCTGCAGCCATTCTCTACATTGGCACTTCTGGAAGAACCGGAGGTTGAATAGCTTGTGCTGAAGGTTCCAAGCACGTCCTTCACCTTGGCAAGTTCTTCTTCCTTACCCTGTGGGTCCTGCACATCCGTTACCAGATCGATCGTAGGGTCTTCACCGTTCCACTCCTGTGTCAGCCAGTTGTATACAGCTTCTGTAGACGCTTCCGTATCAATCACAACGCCTGCCTTGCCGCCCACAACTTCAAATCCCTGTTCTGTCTTAACCAGCGTCGGATTAACCGCATCGTGGTTGCACGCCTGTGCTTTTTCTTCTATCAAGCTTCGTATCTTATCTTTGTCAAAATCAAATTCTACTTTATAGACCTTATTTGTATATTCCAGATCCTTCAGTTCTTTATAGCAACGCAGGATATCTCCGCTCTGTCCAAAACCGCACGCCTCTTGCAGGATCTCGGGATTTCCCCATTTCAGGCCAAGCTCCTGTGCATTGGTCACGATCTGCTCGTCGCCATCAAGCTTCGCATCCAGAACAATTTCAACACCGCCAAGGGAATCCACATAGGCCTGAATCTCCTTCTGTGCTTCCTCCACGGTCTTGCCTGACATATCCATGTCATTCACATAAATTCCGGGTTCTATTTTATTCTCTGCAGCCTGAACCGGTGTTACCCAGAGCACTGCCGCCGCAAGCGCTGCTGTTCCAATTATAGACAGTTTTTTCATAGGACTCAGACACTACTCCTCTCTACTGTAATTGCCCCAGGGGCAATTCTATGGTAAACTATATGCGGTTATACGGAAACACTGAGAAGCAACGGAATCACCATCGCCAATACCAGAACAATAATTATAATGGAGGAAATAATCTTCCTGTTTCTCATGTTGAACATTACCAGATACCTCCTAACTTACTGAAAGGATATTATATATGAATTTTATTATTTTGGCAAGTGTCCTCATCCTCTCCCTTGTTATCTTTCTGACTATTTCGCGCTCTAAAAGGCTGGACAGTAATGCGATCGAAGACTTTTGGAATAAGGAGCGTCAGGCGAACAGTACCCGCCGCAAACCCCTCGATGATCTTGACTATATTACAATCCCTTTTGACACCCTTCCTGTGGAAGTGATGGCAGAGGATGAAGAGGTTGCTGAATGTATCCGCACGCTGCATACACTCAGCGAGGGTAAAATCGTCAACTTCACCGGAATTACCAACACCGAGCTGAAGCTGCGCTACGGAGCCCCCAACATTACGCTTCTTATGAATTACGATCAGAGCTATACCATACTTGCCCGCACACTACAGCGCTGGGCTGACCTGTTGTCCCGCAACGATCATCCTGTGGAAGCTTGTCAGATTTTGGAGTTTGCCGTCTCCACCCGGACGGATGTGACAGCAACTTACCGGCTCTTATGTAAGCTGTACAAACAGCTTGGCTGTTCTGAGAAGATTGACAGCCTGTACGAAACCGCGCAGTCCCTGCAGTCCTCCGTCAGGAATACTATCGTCCGTATTCTGCAAGAATCCGGGCAATCTCCCGACTAGCTTCACTTCTCGTGAGCTTCTCTATCGAATACTCTACTACCAGTTTATGCCTGTCCATCAGTTTATATAACTGTTCTTTTTGCGGAATGGTAATAGGCTTATCTTTTTTTACCTGATAGATAAGCGGCGACGGAAGAAACAGGTTTTTGCCGGGCGTCAACCTATTCTCCAGCGTTTCTTTTTCATAAAACAACTCTCCCAGTTTCACAAACAACCGGCTCGTCGCCTTCGCATCTTCATAGGCGCGGTGCGCAGTATGCGGAATCTGAAAATGAGTACACAGATAAGGAAGGCTTCTGCTCTCCAGTTCCGGCAGGTATTTCCTCGCAATCTTCAGCGTATCCATCCCCCACCGCTCGTAAGGAATATCCTGATTCACGGCTGCCTTTTTGAGAAAAGCAAAATCAAACCGTAAACTGTGTCCTAGCAGCGGCTCTTCCCCTGCAAAATCCAGAAATTCCGGCAGCACCTGTTCAATCCTGTGCGCATTCTCCAGCCATGCGTCCTGAATCCCTGTAAGTTCTATAATTCTCTCTTCGAGTTTTCTGTCTGGATTGACAAACTCCGAAAACTGATCGATCACTTCTCCCTCTCTGACTCTCACCGCTCCGATCTCAATGATCTTATCCCTTTTCGGATCAAGCCCGGTCGTCTCCAAATCCACACATACATAGGAATCTGTCATGCCTTCTCCCCTCTGCCTGTCTCTTCGACCACTTCAAGTACAACCGTTCTCGCATCATCCGTCAGGGGGTCCCGATGCCGGTAATCGAACAGTACCGCTACCGGTGCAGACAGGCTTTTCCTGTCGGATAAAGCTGCTTCCTCCCAGACCGGATATCGCAGAAATTCCATATGTGTCATCTTGGCAAGCTGCCTGCTGTCATATTCTGCATAGTCCGGAAGAATCTCTCGCTCTCCTTCTTCCTGTTCATAAAACCTACGGCTGAATCTCTTAAAATCTGCTTCCTCCTGCGCTGTGACCGCCGGTATAAAGGCAGGCCTGTTCTTTACATTCTCGCGCAGATACAGATCGTATGCCAATGTCTCCTGCACAAGCTCCTTCCACTTGGAAAGTTCTGTCGTCATACAGAAATCATAGAGAACCTGATAACGGTATGTTCTGGAAGGTGTCTGTACAAAAAGTCCCTTCTCCCGGTAAAAATCAGCCAGCCCTTCGTATAGGGAAAAGGCATCGAAACAGACCTGTTCCAAAAGACGCAGCGTCCTGACAAACTGATTACTGTTGTAATAAATCTCCACCATCTCTTCGACCTCTTTAAGGCGCAGCACGTCCTCGTAAGACAGCCATGCCGTAGAGAGCACCTCATAGGGCGGATTATCAAGATACTGCAGTTTATATTCTGCTGCTTTTTCAAACATATAGGAGCCTTTCAGTACCTTTAAAAATCCGAGTTGAAGCTGTTCGGGCCGCAGCGCATAGACTTTGTTAAAGGACTCACGAAAGGTTTCATAATCTTCACAGGGCAACCCGGCTATCAGATCAAGATGAATGTGGATATTGTGTCCCTCCCGCAGACGGTTGACTACATAGCACAGCTTATCCATATCCGTTGTCCTTCGGATCTCCTTTAAAGTCTCCGGATGAAAAGTCTGTACTCCTATCTCCATCTGCGCAAGCCCCGGCCGCATCTTTGCAAGCAGGGATAGCTGTTCTTCCGTCAGCGTGTCTGCTTCAATTTCAAAATGAAAATTTGTAATGCCGTTATCATGCTCCATGAGAAATCTCCAGATTTCCATGGCGTGTGTCCGGTTACAGTTAAAGGTACGATCCACAAATTTAACCTGCCGGACCCTCTGATCCAGAAAAAACTGCAATTCTTTTCTGACTGTTTCCATATTACGCAAACGGACTCTCTTATCTATGGAGGACAGGCAATAACTGCACCGGTAAGGACATCCCCGGCTGCTCTCATAATAGATAATACGGTTCTCGAACGGTTCCATATTGTAATACAAAAACGGCAAACTGGACAGATCCGTTAGTTCTCTGGGTTCCGTGCGGAGAATTACATCCTTTTCGCGGTACACAATTCCTGCTATTTCATTCAACATAGTCTGCTGTGTCGTATCACAATAAAACCTGGCAAGCTGCCTAAATGTCTCTTCTCCTTCTCCGACCATGATGCCGGTCACCGCTTTGTGCTTGTGCAAAACCTCCTCTGCATTATAGGACACCTCCGGCCCTCCAAGCCAGATACTTACTCCCGGCAATACCTTTCCGATCTCCGGCAAAAGTTCTTCGATCATCTTCCAGTTCCATATATAGCACGATATTGCAATCACATCCGGTTTGTGCCGGTAAATGCCTGCCAGAATATCCTCCATCTGGTTATTGATGGTATATTCCGCTATCTCGATCGCAGGCTGCAGCTGACTGTCTGCATATGCCCGCAGACTATAGATGGCAGGATTGGAATGGATATATTTGGCGTTGACTGCCGTCAGAAGTATTTTCATGGGTTTTTATATCCTCTTTTCTCGCAATATGAGCTCACTTGCTCTCATTATATCATTATCCCGGTTTCTCTGTCGTTCATTTCACGTTCAGTTAATTTTATTTCGATTACAGCCTAATCATTTCACGAATCGTGTACTATACTAGATATTGTATCAAAATTATATTCTCTATCTAAATATTGTACTTTTCACCCTCTTTTTTTTCTCTTTCACATGGTTATGCAGTCTTGCATACCGCTATTTAAAATTAACATATTTTTTCTAAAAAATTAGTCTACAATGAGGGAAAGGATTTATAAATGAAAACAAGGATTAGGGAACTTCGATTGGAAAAAAACTTAACACAGTGTGCGCTTGCCGAGGTTCTGGGCATTACCCAGACCACCTTGAGCCGCATTGAAAACGGCTCCGGCACCCCTGATGCAATCATGCTCACCCATCTTTCTCAGGTATTTCATGTCACGACCGACTATATCTTATTTCTTTCTGAAGAACGTGTGACCGCAGACTCTCTTCTGGCCGAAAACCTCCACAATCTTAAAAAATATCAACACCTTATTTCCTTATATCAGAAAATGAATGCAAAACAACAGAGCGATTGTTACACCTTTCTTTGCAGTATGCTAGACTACAGCGAAGAAAACTAAAATACACTGCATTTCTATACAGAAAGAGGATTTTTATATCATTTTCCTGCCCCTTTCTGATCTCTGCGTCCGATCAAACTACGCTCGTGGCGCGTCTAAAAAGGCTGCACATAACGTGCAGCCTTTTCTTTCCATGCAAGCATGAACAAAAGTCAAATTTACATAGCTCTGAATAGTCAGAATTCTATAACGAGTTAACAAAACGATCAAATGCCGCCTGTCCTTCCTCTGTTCTCTTGTAAACCCCGGCATCCTCCAGTACCTGCATAAAGACCTTTCCGATCTCTTCATGGAGAATGTCCATAATATTATCACGGTTTACCTCTTTATAGGCTGGCAGAAACTCCTCTACCCAGTCTGCATGTTTTGCAAGCACCTCATCTTTACGGATATCCGTTCCGTTTAAGATCGCCTCGGCAAGCTGTTCCATCTCTCCTTTCAGTCTGGCGGGAAGAACCGCAAGACCCATAACTTCTATCAGTCCGATATTTTCTTTCTTAATGTGATGCAGATTTGCATGTGGATGATATACACCCAGAGGATGTTCCTCTGTCGTAATATTATTCCGGAGAACCAGATCCAGTTCGTACTTATCTCCACGTTTGCGGGCAATCGGTGTGATCGTATTGTGCGGTTCTCCATCCGTCTGTGCATAGATAAACGCCTTTTCATCCGTATAATCTCTCCACGCATTCAGGATCAAATCCGCAAGTGCAATCAGTCTGTCGGTATCCACCGAAGAAATACGGATAACCGACATCGGCCAGTTGACAATGCCTGCTTCAACATCCTCAAAGCCCTTTATGGTAAAGCTTCTCTCCACCTCTGCTCTCGCCATTGGGAACTCATAATGGCCTCCCTGAAAATGGTCATGACTCAGAATAGAACCGCCTACAATCGGCAGATCGGCATTGGAGCCCAAAATATAGTGTGGAAACTGCTTCACAAAATCAAACAGCTTGCAGAAAGTATTGTGTTCGATCTTCATCGGTATGTGCTGTGAATTAAACACAATACAGTGTTCTTTGTAATATACATAAGGAGAATACTGAAATCCCCATCGGCTTCCATTGATCGTGATCGGAATAATACGGTGGTTCTGTCTGGCCGGATGGTTTACTCTTCCGGCATATCCTTCATTTTCCATACACAGAAGGCATTTAGGATAACCGCCTTGCTTCGCATTCTTGGCTGCCGCGATTGCTTTCGGGTCTTTCTCCGGCTTAGAAAGATTGATCGTCATATCCAGATCCCCATATTTGGTCGATGTGATCCACTTCTGATCCTTCTTAATGCGATATCTTCTGATATAGTCGCTGTCCTGGCTTAGTTTATAGAAATATTCCGTCGCCTTCTTAGGGTCTTTTTCGTAGTTCTCATAAAAGTTACGAATTACTTCACTCGGTCTTGGCACAAGCAGACCCATAATCCTGGTGTCAAATAAATCTCTGTATATGACACTGTTCTCCGCAAGTAATCCTTTATCTGCCGCATAATCCAGCATTTCTGCCAGGATTCCCTCCAGGTCTTCCTCTCCCACCTGTTCCGGTATTTCCTCCTCTGATGGCTCATCCAGCCCAAACAGTTCCAGAAGCCTGTTTGTGGTATAAATACGATCTTCCGGCTCAATGAGTCCTGTGTTTAACCCATATTGTACAAGTTTAGCAATACTTTTCCGAATCATTATTCTGCTCCATTTCTGAACGTGTTTCTGCGCACTGATCTCTTCCGCTTTATAATTTGGACGGTCCGTCACCGATCTCTACGACATAGAAATCCGCCGTTTTGCCTACACGCTTCTGGTAAGCCGCTCCAACCTTCTCTTTGAAGCTGTCAATGGCTTCATCCTTTACAATGCTGACTGTGCAGCCTCCGAAGCCGCCTCCCGTAATACGGGAACCGATCACGCCATCAACCTTCCAGGCTTCCTCTACCAGAACATCGATCTCTTCACAGGAGACTTCGTAATCATCCCGCAAAGATACATGAGATGCGTTCATCAGCTCTCCAAACAATTTCAGATCATTCTCCTTCAATGCCTTCACGGCACGGATTGTTCTCTGATTCTCATAAACAGCATGCTTTGCTCTTCTGACACGTACTTCATCCTTGATCGCTGCCTTATTTTCCTCAAACGCTTCCTCGGTGAGATCTCCAAGTCCATTGATTTTTACAACAGTCTGTAGTTCCTTCAATGCCTCCTCACACTCACTTCTCCGCACATTATACTCTGAGCTCACCAGAGAGTGCTTTACGTTGCTGTTTGTGACAACAATCTTTGCGCCGTCCAGAACAAGTGGTGCATACTCATAAGACAGATCTGCCGTATCGAGGAAAATCGCATGATCCTTCTTGCCCATTGCCGAAGCAAACTGATCCATGATACCGCAGTTCATGCCGTTAAAATTGTTCTCGGAATACTGACCGATCTTCGCAAGGTCAATATTGGTCACATCAAATCCGAAAAGATCCCTCAGATAATATCCGGTAAGAACCTCCAGGGATGCTGAGGAGGACAGTCCGGAACCGTTCGGGATGTTTCCATACAGTACAACATCCAGACCGCAATCCATCTGCATGCCTCTCTTTGCAAATGCCCACATAACACCCTTCGGGTAATTCGTCCAATCCGCTTCCTTGGTGGGTGTCAGATCATCAATGCTGGTATCGATCACACCCAGTTTTTCAAAGTTCATAGAATAAAAATGTAAGTCTCTGTCCGCTCTTTTGCGAACTGCCGCGTAGGTTCCGATCGTCAGTGCACAGGGAAATACATGTCCCCCATTATAATCCGTGTGCTCACCGATCAGGTTTACACGTCCCGGTGCAAAGTACACCTGAACTCCTTCCCTGTCTCCAAATAATTCTTCAAATTTCTTTAATACTGTCTCTTTCATGCCCCGTCTCCTTTTCTAGCTTTTTGTTGTTCCATAAGTTACTCCGAATCTGTGCCCTTCCCTTCACATATCCGTTTACAGTCTTTGTGTTTTCTATCCTTATAATAAACAAAGATAACTTTTTACAAAAGTTATCTTTGTTATAGGAATCTGTCAAAATGTTAAGTTTACTGTAATCTGTTGATCTGATTGATAAATTCCTCCACCTGCCGGAGGTCTTCTTTGTTTCTTCTGCCCTCGCCCTTCTGCATCTCCTTACGGTATCCCGTGGGCGATATCTTTTTCATCTGGCGAAATGCTTTGGTAAATACCAGTGGATCATGATAGCCGCAGGAAATCGCAATACTCTCGACCGGTAGTGCTGTAAGCTGCAAAAGCTCCGCCGCTTTCGTGATCCGGAATGTCATCAGAAACTGTTGGGGTGACATTCCCATCGAATCCTGAAACAGAGTGTACAGATAGCTTCTGTTAATACACACATAGTCCGCAACATCCGTCACCTTGATCGGGTTGCAGTAATTGCTCTGGATAAAAGAGACGGCCTTACGCACATAGATATTCGCCCTGTCCCCTTCGCTTTTCTCTACGACCGGAGTTCCCTCTGCAATCACAGACAAAAAGATTCCAAGCTGACCGTTTCGACGCAGTTCATTGGACAGCCCATAGGTATTGTGCTCCATCATGTCCTTCACGATCCGGTACAGTTCATCGGAACGCTCTGACCGGAAAACCGGCTGTCTGACCGACAGTCCGATATCTGCCACGTAATCAGCCGCCTCTGTTCCGCTGAATCCTACCCAGGCGTAAGTCCACGGGTTCTCCTCATCTGCCTGATAAAAGGCAAGCTCATCCGGAGTGATCAGAAATCCATATCCATTTTCTAACAGATATTCTTCTCCCCCGATAACCGCTTTCCCCTTACCACTTAGAATATAATGGATCAGATAATGTGGTTTCAACGCCGGCCCAAAGCTGTGAAGAGGTTCTGTCTTGGACACCCCGCAGCAATTCACATACAGGGCCCCTGTCTGTTGTCCGGCAAACTCCAGTTTATATGCCTTTTCCATCTGCCTCTTCCTCACTGCCGGAAATCTCTTCCTCTACTCCGGCCAATGCCTCACGCCATTCTTTTATAATGTTCATACAGGTATCATAGTCAAAATTGTTCATCGCCTTCGAGATTCTGTCCATATAACCTGTCCATTGTTCAGGATAAACATACTTTGACAGCTCTTTTAAAATCTCTTCTCCCTGAATAGAATCATACTGCTCCATATAGTCATAAAGCTTATAGAGCAACAGCATGATTTCATCAGTATTAAAAGTTCTCTTCTCTCCACTCTCCTGTTCAACTGTGTGATATGGTTCAATCGCTTTTTTCAACTTCCGGTACATGGAAAGCAGAAGCGGTGTTTTCTCAAGGATCGTTTCCCACTCCTCCTGTTTTCCGTTGTCTTCCAGTTCCTTTGCCAATTCGGACAACTCCAGAGCTCCGATAGATCTGGAAAGACTTTTGAGTGAGTGAACTTCTATTGTATAGATCTCCGCATTCTTTTCTTTACATGCATTCTCAATAATATGAGATTTCTCATCAATGCTGTCCATAAAATCAGAGAGAACCTCCTGATACAGAACCGCATTGCCCCCTGCATATTCCATTCCGACAGCGATGTCAATACCTTCTATATGCCAGCTGGACGGATTGATTTCCCCGTCCTCTTTCGCTGCACCATCTGCTTCCTCCTGTCTGCTGTGGATCATCTCCTCCGGCAGCCATTTGCGCAGCACCCGGTCTATTGCCCGCATCTCAATCGGCTTCGGTACGAAATCACTCATACCGGATCGCAGGAACATTTCTCTTGCTCCTCTCACTGCATTGGCAGACAGGGCAATAATCGGCACCTTATGATAATACTCATCCTCCAGCTCCCGGATAATTCTCGTCGCATCAACGCCATCCATACCCGGCATCATATGATCCATGAAAATCAGATCATACTGCTTTGACTGTATCATTTCTATTGCACGCCCACCGCTTTCCGCGGTATCAATCTTCATCTGATATGGTCTCAAAAGACCCTCTGCCACCTTCAGATTTACTTTATTGTCATCAACGATCAGAATCTGTGCGTCCGGTGCCGTAAACGACCTTTGCAGATTCTCCTTCTTTCGTTTCTCATACCGCCGCTTCATCTCCTCGCCGGCACTGACCTCTCTGTCAAACTGCTGTCCTTCTCCAAGACATGGCCTGTCATCCACGATAACCTGTGGCAGTGTAAAAGAGAATGTAGAACCTTTTCCTTCCTCACTGTGCGCCTGAATGGAACCATTCATCAACTCCAAAAGCTTCCGGGAAATGGCAAGACCCAATCCGCTTCCCCCTGCCTGTCTATTCCGGCGGCTGTTGGCCTGCTTAAACTCTGTAAACAGGTCTTCTACCTGCTCCGGTGCAATTCCGATTCCGGTGTCGGTCACTGCAACACCAAGCTTGATAAGATCTGGTCGGTCAGGTACTTTTTCAGCAGTGACATCCAAAGTGATAGAACCCTTCTCCGTGTATTTCACGGCATTTCCAAGCAGATTCATCATGATCTGCTTGATCCTCACTCCATCTCCACGAAGCCTCGTCGGTATATCCGGCTGCACATTGACATGGAGCGTCACATCCTTATCTCCCAGGGTCACCTGAATCATATTAGTTACATCGTGGATCAGGGAGGTAATCTCATAATCCTCCTCTGTGATCTCCAGATTCCCTGTTCCAATCCTGGTGACATCCAGAATATCATCTATGATGGACAGCAGATCCTCCCCTGCTGCCTGAATCTCATACAGATAATCCTTCTGCTCCTCCGGCATTCCGTCATCCTGCAGCGCAAGCTCTACCATGCCTACAATAGCATTCATCGGGGTACGGATCTCATGACTCATATTTGCAAGGAAATCGTCCTTCGCCTGGCCTGCTGCCTCCGCTTCCCGTATCTTCTTATCCACAATCTTAATTAAGTTGTTCTGTTGATAAATGTACATCAGAAGAAGCAGCTGAATCATATATAAGCTGAAGATTCGCACAATCACAGCGATTGAAGCATCCCTTTCCAGGAAAATTCCGACGCCACCCTGTGTGACCACCCCATATACGACAAGAATCGTGCTGAGCACCAGCATAAAAAGATTCACTTTAATGACACGATAAAAAGATATCAGACAAACCGCTGCGCAGAGCACTGTAAACGTTTCGGTAAACTCATGAAAAACAATACTGTAACAGAATACATTCAGAAATATCAAAAACGATAAAACAAACGCATGGAGCTGCTGATTATTCCGTTTCCGGTCTATCACATCGATACAGACAAAAAAACTTACCACTGGGGCGGTAAGCCACCTTTTGTCCTGCCCCAGATATAAGATAACAGCAGCAAAATACACAAAATATAAACATACTACACAACATAGGTACCAGGACAGCCTTCCCCCAAGCTTTTCCATTTTCTCAAAATCTTCTGTCAGTCTCAATGTTAATCCTCATTTCTGAGCAGCTTGTTGTGAAAAATCGGCATATCAATGCGATTTTTCACACTATGCCCCTATATTTATATTGTTCTAAATACAATGGCTAGCTTTGCAAGAAGGGCCTCCTTTGCAACCGGTTTTACAATATACCCGGCCGGATTCAGAGCAAGACATTCCATCACCGTCGCCCTGTCCGTCTGTCCCGTCAGGAAAAACACCGGAATGTTTTTGGTCGCTTCCCGGCTTTTGATGATCTTGAGCACAGCGGCTCCATTGTACATT
>CAKRPS010000038.1 GCA_934385475.1 uncultured Lachnospiraceae bacterium
TTCCTTCAAAGTCATTCGGCAACGGTAAGCACTTCCATCAAGCATATGAATGGTACAATGATCATCTGACATGATCACATAGAGAATCTCTGCACGCCGTATGGCTATTTTAGTACGATTAAAGGTTACTGTAATGAATTCCTGCTGCATAAACTGATGCCTTCTTCTGATAATTAATATTTTATTGATTTTACCACTACCGTAATCAAATAGTTTTGCCCCAGACGTTTGTATTGACTGCTGGCACAATGAAATCAACCACTTTCATAGAACAGTCATGCATAATTCAGGTTTAAATTTTAAAATAACTCCGCTGAATCCAGCATTACGGTAAACGGTCCGTCATTGAGCAGCGAAACTTTCATATCAGCGCCGAATTCTCCATGTTGTACAACCGGAATCTGTTCCTGGCAATTTTTCAGAATGTACTCATACAATTCCTTAGAGGGTTCGGGTTTACCGGCATTGATAAAGGAGGGGCGGTTGCCGTGTTTGCAGTCTGCATATAATGTAAATTGCGAAACGATCAGAAGCTGGCCGTCGACATCCTTGATGCTGAGATTGGTTTTGCCATTTTCGTCTTCAAAAATACGCAGATTCAAAAGCTTCTTGATCATTTTATCTGCAACTTCCTGCGTATCATCCTGAGAAATACCTGCCAGAACCAAAAAGCCTGAATCTATAGAACCTAGGGTCTGATTATCGATTGCAACGCTTGCATTTAGAACTCTTTGAACTAAAAATTTCATATTGAACTACTCTCCGTCTTTCTCTTCTACTGTTTCTTTTTCGATGATTTCTTCTTTAATAATTTTCTGATCTGCAACTTCTTCAATAATAACTTCTTCCTGCTTTTTGCGGGTGGTATGTTTCTTGCGTGTCTCCGGCACATACTCTGTGAAGGCATCGTTTTCTTCGATCTTGCCGACCGTCATATACGAAGCGGTTTCGGTTGGCAGATTTTTCTTCCTTAATTTCTTATTGGTAAGTGCCTTTACACCGGCGTAGATCACTGCAAAGATAGGCACGCCTGCTATCATGCCCAGGAGGCCGAAAAAGCCGCTAAATATTGTAATGGAAAAGATAACCCAAAAGCCTGATAAACCGGTGGAATCGCCCAAAATTTTGGGGCCCAGGATGTTACCGTCAAACTGTTGGATAACAAACACTAGAATTCCAAGATACAGAGCCTGCCGGGGATCTACCATCAAAACAAGCAGTACGCTCGGAATACCGCCAATCCAGGGACCAAAGAAAGGAATAACATTTGTCACGCCTACGATAACGCTGACCAGTATAGCATAGGGGGTTCCTATAATACTGGTACAGATAAAACAGATAATACCGATGATAATGGAATCAACAATTTTACCTCCTACAAATCCGATGAAGGTACTGTGGATAAAGCGAAAATCAGAAATAATTTCGTTTCCTGTCTTGCGGTCAAAAAAGGCATATGCCATCTTTTTCGCCTGTCCGGCAAAACGTTCCTTGCTGCCGAGAACATAGATCGAAATGATAAACCCGATCAAAAAGTTCCAGAGGGCCTTTATCATGCCGATCACACTTAACGAAAGTGTTTTGACCAGTTCGTTTACATGTGGCAGTAAATTCGTGTTCAGATATTCCAGAATTTTGGTAGAATACCGGTCAATCAGATCATTTACGACCTGCTCCAGATCCGGATTATCTTTGATCAGACCAAGCCCCCAGTTAGAGAGATTGTTAAGGTATGTCGGAAACTGAAAGATAATACTCTGGATACTTCTGATCACTTCCGGGATAACAAGTGAAAAAAAGGCATACATAATGACAAGCACAAGAATAATAGTTGCCAGAATGGAATAGCCACGGATTCTCTTTTTATTTTTGACGTTCAAAGGAAGCTTTGCGCGCTGATACAGTGGAATAATGATCTTATGTTCTATTTTATTCAGCACCGGAGTAAGCAGATATGCAAGAATAAAGCCGTCTATAATGGGCATGGAAATCGAAATACAGGTGTGCAGCCCATCCAGAAGGCTTGCTCTGTGAAAAAGAATGTAATAAAAAAGAATACTGGCGACAACAACCAGAAAAGCGGTCAGTCCCCAATAGAAATATTTTTTGTCAAATCTAAATTTCATGAATGTTTTCCTTTCGTGCACGATACTGTTTTTAGTATAACATTTTTTGAATGGTTTGTATTATTTTTTTTGTTAAAATAATGTATAATTGTAACAGTTCCGCTATAAGGAAGATATGAAAACAGGAAAGAGATGTTGGCATGCAGCTACAGAGACTACTGAGCCTGACGCGTCAGGCTGTTGATCATTATAAAATGATAGAAAACGGAGACAAAATTGCAGTTGGTATTTCAGGTGGAAAAGACAGTCTGACACTGCTCCATGCACTTTATCATTTGAAAAGGTTTTATCCCATACCGTTTGAAGTATGCGCGGTTACGGTTGATCTGGGGTTTCACAATCTCGATCTGGAAGCGATAAAACAAATGTGTGACTCCATGAAGATAGATTATTATATTGTCAGGACTGATATTGCCAGAATTGTATTTGAAGACCGGGCAGAATCCAATCCCTGCTCTCTCTGTGCCAAGATGAGAAAAGGTGCCTTAAATACGGCGATAAAGGAGGCAGGCTGTAATAAGGTCGCCTATGCACATCACAAGGATGACGTGATAGAGACAATGCTGATGTCACTGTTTTATGAAGGAAGATTGCACACCTTCTCTCCTGTTACCTATCTTGAAAATATGGACCTTACCGTCATCCGGCCGCTTATATATGTACAGGAGGCTGAAGTGATCGGTTTTGTCAACAAGTATAAGCTTCCAGTGATCAAGAGTCCCTGTCCGGTAGACGGACATACCAAAAGGGAATATATCAAGGAAATGATCCGGATGATCAATCGCGAGAATCCCGGTGTAAAAAATCGTATGTTTACGGCAATCCGTGAAAGCAGACTGGACGGATGGAATTCTACGGAGGAAGAACATGGAAGGTAAGGCAAAGAATTACCATGATCAACAGAATATAGATAATGTACAGAAAATGCGTGAGGTGTTGGATACGCTTCCCAAATTCTGCAAGAACTTTTTCAGAGCGATCACAGAATACACTTCCGCAAGAACCCGGCTTGCCTATGCGTATGATCTCCGGGTATTTTTTGAGTATTTACATGAGAACAACAGCGTCTGTAGGCAACAGGAAATTACGGCTTTTCCTCTCTCACTTCTGGAAAGGCTGACCAGGGAGGATATTGAAGAATATATCGAATATCTCTCCTACTATGAAAAAGACGGAAAAGTATATACAAATGACGAGCGTGGGAAAAAGCGGAAGCTGGCTGCTCTGCGAAGCTTTTATAATTATTATTTTCAGGCAGAGCTGATCGAAAAGAATCCTGCCATCCTGGTACCGCTTCCGAAAATGCACGAGAAGGAAATCATCCGTCTGGATGCGGACGAGGTAGCACTTTTGCTTGATCAGGTGGAAAGCGGTGCCGGGCTTACGCCAGCACAGAAACGGTATCACCAGTCTACCAAAACCAGAGATGTTGCAATTCTGACGTTGCTTCTTGGAACAGGAATCCGTGTTTCGGAATGTGTCGGTCTGGATCGGGGTGATGTGGATTTCAAGAATAATGGAATCAAAATCCGACGAAAAGGCGGTTATGAGGCTGTTATCTATTTTGGGGAAGAAGTCGAAAATGCCCTGCACGAATATCTGGATGAAAGGGAACATATCATCCCACAGAGTGGACATGAAGATGCACTGTTCCTCTCCATGCAAGACAGAAGAATATCTGTTCGTGCTGTAGAAAATATGGTAAAAAAATATTCCGCAACGGTAACGAGCCTGAAAAAGATTACCCCTCATAAGCTTCGAAGTACATATGGTACAGCACTCTACCGCGAGACAGGCGATATTTACCTCGTTGCAGACGTTCTTGGACATAAGGATGTCAATACCACCAGAAAGCACTATGCTGCACTGGAGGATGAACGGCGCCGGTATGCTGCAGATAAGGTTCGGCTGCGCGGCAAGACGGATAAGAAAGATTCTTAATGCTATTCGACAAAAGTATTCGTATAATAAGGAATGACCAAATGCTCTCCATAGGAAATCTGATCATCCTGCAAAGAATTGATCGCTCTGACTTCGGATATATAGTCATCGGTTGTCTCAAAATGAGCGGCATCTATATGTTCCTGAGCAATTGACCATAAGGTATCTCCTGTACCTACGGTAATGCTTGTGTAGTATTTATAGGAAGTCTCAACAGAGTCATCCTTTGCGCGCGATTGAAAACCAAATACAGCAACGGCGCTGACAACGATCAGACAAAATGTCATGACAAAAAGCAGGATGTTTTTGTGCATTTCACGCTGACGACGAATCCGGTTCTGGTAGATTCTTCTCTCACTTCTGCTGTCTGTAATGTAAGGCGTGCGATATACGGTTACTGCTTTCGATGTGTTTATCATAAGTATCTTCCTCCCTGAATATCAAAAAACGAACGAACGTTCTGCTATGCCTGTATTATATCGAACATATTTTCGACAGTCAATACTTTATGACGAAAAAATCGAACAAATATTCGCAAACATACATTCTGAATATATGTTTGCTTTTTTATTTTCAGTATGCTATCATTATTTATAACGATTCAGAGCCATGCAATTTGAATTCTGTTCATACTTGTAATGGTTACAGAAATTTTGCGAAAGGGATGAGGATTGCACTGTATGGGATATGGAAAAATTACAGCAAAACAGGAAGAAATTTTAGAATACATAAAGGAAGAAATCTTAAAACGAGGCTACCCTCCGGCAGTCAGGGAAATTTGTGAGGCAGTACATTTAAAGTCCACATCATCTGTCCACTCACATCTGGAGTCTTTGGAGAAAAACGGTTATATCAGAAGAGATCCTACGAAGCCTCGTGCTATCGAGATCTGTGATGACAGCTTTCAGATGATGCGTACCGAAATGGTGTCGATTCCGATTGTAGGACAGGTTGCTGCAGGCCAGCCCATTCTTGCCGAACAGAATATCGAAAGCTATTTCCCTGTTCCGGCAGAATATGTTCCTTCCGGAGAATCCTTTGTCCTGAATGTGAAGGGTGAATCCATGATAAACGCCGGTATTTTAAATGGAGACCGTGTTCTGGTGAACAGATGCAGTACGGCCAGAAATGGTGATATTGTAGTGGCTCTCATCGACGATTCTGCCACAGTAAAGACATTTTATAAAGAGGATGGACATATCCGGTTACAGCCTGAGAATGATACGATGGACCCCATCATTGTAGATGATTGTGTGATCCTTGGGAAAGTGTTTGGAATCTTTAGAATATACAAATAACAGTATTCTGCAACATAGAAATTGCCTTCTGTGAAATCATGCAAGCATGAAAATACAGAAGGCAGTTTTTTTGTGATAGCTTTGGGTAAATAGAAAGTTCGCCGGATTATTTATTATTAAGTTCCGGGAATCTGACATTCATATAGGATATGATCTCTTCTACACAACGTTCAAATCCGAGCTTTGAGCTGTCCAGACACAGATCATAGTTTCTGGCATCTGTCCATTCCAATCCCGTATAATATTTATGATACTCTGCTTTACGGCGATCCGTTTTCTGGACAAATTTTTCGAGCTCTTTCGGGCTCATATTCTGCTTTTTGGCAGCCTGCTCCATACAATATTCATGTGGCGCATGAATAAACACGCTGAGTACATTGTCATAGTCCTTCAGGACATATTCGGCGCATCGGCCAACGATAACACAGGACTCATCCTGTTCGGCAAGCTTCTTAATGATCTCAGCCTGATAATTAAAGAGATTTTCAGAAGAGGTAAAATCATCGCTTTCCGGAGGAATCAGTTCTCCTTTATATACACTGTGTGCAATTTTAAAAAGCTGTGTACTTTTTAATTTTTCATCAGCATTCCGGAATAAATCCTCATTTATGCCGCTTTCATCCGAGGCAAGCTTTAAGAGCTCCTTGTCGTAATAATGAAAACCAAGCTTTTCCGCAAGCATCTGTGCAACGGTACGTCCGCCGCTTCCGTATTGTCTTGCAATCGTGATAACAACGTTTTTCATAGAGTCACCATCCCTTTCCTATTCCGAGATCCTACTACTATATTTATTCGCCAAGATAAGCTTTTTTGATCGAATCATTGTTTAGAAGGTCGCTTGCCTGTCCTTCCAGGACAATCTTGCCTGTCTCCAGAACATAAGCTCTGTCTGCTATGGAAAGTGCTTTCTTTGCATTCTGCTCTACCAGAAGAACTGTAGTTCCGCTTGAACTGACGCTTCTGATAATATCAAAAATTTCATTGACAAAGATCGGGGACAGTCCCATAGAGGGTTCATCCATAAGAATAATTTTCGGATGGGACATCAGTGCGCGTCCCATAGCAAGCATCTGCTGCTCTCCACCACTCAAAGTACCGGCAAGCTGATTTTGCCTTTCCTGAAGTCTGGGGAAACGTTCGTAAATCGTTGCAAGGGTTTCCTCGATTTCATTTTTGTCGCGTCTTGTGTAAGCGCCCATCTTTAAATTCTGGAGTACGGTCAGATTCGCAAACACTCTTCTGCCTTCCGGCACATGGGCCATACCCATGGAAACGATTTTGTGCGCAGGGATCTTGGTGATATTTTCTCCATCAAAAAACACCTCTCCCTTACTTGCCTCCAAAAGACCTGTAATTGTGTGGAGGATCGTTGTCTTGCCTGCACCGTTTGCACCGATCAGCGCAATGACCTCTCCCTCATTTACTTCAAAGGATATGCCCTTAATGGCCTGAATCATGCCGTAGAACACTTCCAAATCTTTTACTTCTAACATTGCCATTGCAATAGTACCTCCTATTCGCCCAGATATGCCGTGATAACCTCAGGGTTATTCAATACCTCAGCAGTTTTACCTTGTGCAAGAACACGACCAAAATTCAAAACGGTAAGCTCTTCACAAATTCCGGAAACAAGCTTCATATCGTGTTCGATCAGAAGGATAGTCATATCAAAATTGTCGCGGACAAAACGAATAGTGTCCATCAGCTCAATCGTCTCGTTCGGATTCATACCGGCCGCAGGCTCATCCAGCAACAGCAGCTTGGGATTTGTAGCAAGTGCACGAGCAATCTCCAGCTTACGCTGTTTTCCATATGGGAGGTTTGCAGCAAGATATCCTGCCTCCTCTTCCAGATCAAAAACCTTGAGTAGTTCCATGGCACGGTCATTCATTTCCTTTTCTACCTTATAGAAAACCGGCAGACGTAAGATTCCGGCAATTGTCGGATATTTATACTGATTGTGAAGTCCTACCTTTACATTGTCCAGTACACTGAGGTTTTTGAAAAGCCGGATATTCTGGAAAGTTCTTGCAATACCGGCCGTATTGATATCAATGGTTTTCAAACCGGTTACATTTACTCCATCCAGCATAATCGTGCCTTCATCAGGCTTATAAACACCTGTCAGAAGGTTAAATACGGTCGTCTTTCCGGCACCGTTTGGTCCAATCAGACCATACAGCTCGCCCTTTTGGATTGCTATGTTAAAATTATCAACTGCGTGCAGACCACCAAAGGAAATACTTAAATCATGAACATCTAACAATGCTGCCATCCTATTCTACCTCCTTTGTTTTCTTCGCAAAATTCAATTTGATAGAATGCTGCTTCCGCCAATTGACAATTTTGGGACTCCAGTTGAATAACATCATGACAATCAGCACAATAGCGTAAATCAACATACGATAATCATTCAGACCGCGAAGAAGCTCCGGCAGCAAAGTCAGAACAACGGCCGAGATAATCGAGCCACGCATATTTCCGATTCCACCAAGGACAACAAATACCAGAATGGTAATGGACATATTATATCCAAAGTTTTTCGGGGTTGCCATCAAACTGTTCAGATTATGTGCATACAGCACACCGGCAATACCTGCAAGGGCCGCAGAGATTGTGAATGCCATAAGCTTATATTTGGTAATGTGAATACCGACAGATTCGGCCGCGATCAGGTTGTCGCGAATCGACATAATCGCGCGTCCGTCTCTGGAATTTATCAGATTCAAAACAATAAACAGAGTGATCAGAATTAAAATAAAGCCGATTACCACATTGGAATCTTTCGGAGTTCCGGTGATACCCTGTGCCCCATTAACGATCAGCAGTCCATCCGGCTCCATATTCAGGGAAAGTGCATCCTTCATGGAAAAGTGAAGTCCATGAGAATCTTTTCCAACGTACAGGACATTGATAAAGTTCTTGATAATCTCTCCGAAGGCAAGTGTTACGATCGCAAGGTAATCTCCTTTTAACCGAAGAACCGGCATACCGATCAGAAAACCAATCAGACCTGCACAGAGCGCACCGACCAGAATTGCCAGAATGAAACGGATTGGCGCAACCGTAATAGAAGCTTCTGTGCACTTGGAAAAGAACGCACCGGTAAAAGCGCCTACGCACATGAAGCCGGCATGTCCAAGGCTCAATTCGCCAAGAATACCAACTGTCAGGTTCAGCGAAACCGCAAGGATAATGTACACGCAAAGCGGTACAAGCAAGCCCTTGAAAAGACTCGACATACTACCGGTTGCCATCATGATCTCTACAATAATAAAGGCTACAACTACAATGCCATATGTGATCAGCATATCACGAAAATTTTTTGACTTCTTCATCTTTATATCCTCATTTCTGCGCATGGTTCTCTGCGCTGATCGTTTGTTATACCTTCTCCTGTATCTTCTTGCCAAGAATACCTGTGGGCTTCACAAGAAGTACCAGGATCAGCACCAGAAACACAATGGCATCAGAAAGCTGGGAGGAAATATAGGCTTTGCTGAGAATTTCAATAATTCCTAAGATAATACCACCGATCAATGCACCCGGAATTGATCCGATTCCACCAAATACCGCAGCGACAAACGCCTTGATACCGGGCATGGAACCCGTATAAGGAGTCAGCGCCGGATAAGACGAACATAACAGCATACCCGCAATCGCTGCCAGGGCTGATCCGATAGCAAAGGTTAAGGAAATCGTTCCGTTTACATTAATTCCCATAAGCTGGGCAGCGCCTTTGTCCTCCGATACCGCAAGCATAGCCTGTCCCGCCTTTGTCTTATTCACAAACAAGGTCAAAGCAATCATGATAACGATACAGGAAATGATTGTTACGATCGTCTCTCCGGTAATCACAATCTTTCCATCTGCAAGAGATATCGCCGCAAGAGATACAATAGAGGTAAATGCTTTGGTGTTTGCTCCGAAAATAAGCAGCGCAACATTTTGCAGAAAATAACTTACTCCGATCGCTGTGATCAGCACTACCAGCGAGGAGGATGCCTGCCTGAGAGGACGGTATGCAATCGCCTCGATGGCAACCCCCAGTACCGTACACAGGATCACAGACAACAGGATACCGACAAGAGGCGGCAGCCCTGCCATACTCACTGCTGCAAAGATCGTATAAGCACCGACCATAATGACATCACCATGTGCGAAATTCAGCATTTTTGCAATACCATACACCATCGTATAACCGAGGGCAATAATAGCATAAACACTTCCAAGACTGATTCCGTTAATAAGGTAAGAAATAAAACTCATGACACAACCATGTCCTTTCTATCCTTGTTTGTATACAAGTATAATCATAAAAGTAAAAAACATCTGAATAATTATAGCAGAAAATGCCCTTGCATGGCAAGGGGCAAATAAATCAGACATACAAAAAAAGAGCGAGAGCTGATCCTTCAACTCCCGCTTCTTTGCGGTACGTCTGATAACGTACATGTTCTTATTACTATCGTTTTTGTTTATTACTGTACTAATGCATAAGCACCGTTCTTGATCTCCATAGCCTTAGGAGCCTTATTAACGGTACCATCTGCGCTCCAGCTCATGGAATCACCGGTAAGTCCGTCATAGGAAATCTCCTGCATAGCGGCTTTCAGCTTGTCGCAAAGATCTGTTACGCTGTCAGCAGGTGTTGCCTCACACTTCTCAGCGGCAGCTTTTACAACATAGACAGCGTCGTAAGCATCTGCTGCGAACTGGTTAGGAGTCTCACCGTAAGCTGCTTCATAAGCAGATACGAATTTCTGTGTTGCATCGTCCTTTGCATCTGCTGCGAAAGGAGTCAGAAGCATAACGCCCTCTGCGAGCTTCTGATCAAAGTTCTCTACACCAAGAATACCATCAAGACCATCACAACCGAAGAACTTAGGAGCGTATCCCATAGAGTCAGCCTGCTTCAGAATCAAAGAAGCTTCTGAATAATAAATCGGAAGGAATACCAGATCAGCTCCTGCTTCCTGTGCTTTTGCAAGCTGTACGGAGAAGTCTGTCTTGTTGTCTGCCGTAAAAGCTTCTTCAGATACAATTTCAAAATTCTGGCTTGCAGCCTCTTCCTTAAATTTTGCAAAAATACCGGAAGAATATACGTCAGAGCTGTCATAGATAACAGCTACCTTTGTTGCTACGTTGTTCTGTCCAATATAATCTGCTGCTCCGACACCCTGGTTAGGATCGGTAAAACATACCTGGAATACATTCTCTTTGCCATTGATACAGTCTACAGAAGATCCTGAAGGGGTGATCTGGAAAAGATTATCATTCTGGGACTCTGCTGCTACTGCAACACAACATCCACTGGTAACGGCACCTACCAGGATATTCATACCCCAGTCCTTTAAGGTGTTGTAGGCATTGACAGCTTTCTCGTTATCCATCTCATCATCCTGGAAATTATACTCGATCTGATATCCGTTGATTCCGCCTGCTTCATTGATCTCTTTGATTGCAAGCTCTGCACCGTTCTTTACTGCCTGACCATAAATTGCTGCTCCACCTGTCACAGGTCCGATTCCACCAATCTTGAAGGTGTCTCCGGAAGCGGATTCTGTACCGGCATTGCTGTTTCCGCAACCTGCGAGCAGTGACATGGTCATTGCAACGGCAAGGGTCATACTGATCATTTTTTTCATAACTTCATCCTCCTCAAAAAAACAAATGAATATCTGTTTCCACCTATCCCTTTGTTTTTAATTTTTTACAAAAGTTATCCTATCCTAAATTCCTGTTATTGTCAATTATAAATATACGAAAACCGGGGGAAAATATACATTGGGCGAAAGGAGGTAAATAACATGAATCATAAAGCCTTAGATTGTACTGCTTTGACAATAGCTATTATCGGTGCTATAAACTGGGGATTGATCGGTCTTTTTTCCTTTGATCTGGTAGCCTTTATTTTTGGAAATCTGTCCTGGGTTTCAAGAATTATTTATGCGCTGGTTGGAATCTGTGGTCTGTACCTTATTTCCTTCTATATGTATACAGGAGGAAGTACAAACTCGGAGGCCTGAGATCCTTTGCAAACAGGAGTCTGTATAAATCACAGACTCCTCTACATAATTTAACGTAATGTTTCCGGATCGATCTGTTTTCCGTCACGCCAGATGCGCTCCAGATTATAAAAGGAACGGTTTTCTTTATCAAACAGATGTACAATGAGATCTCCGAAATCCAGAAGGATCCAGTTGGCACTGTCGTACCCTTCCGCCTGTTTCAAATGACAGCCTTCCTTTGCCAGCTTTTGCTCGATTTCGTCTGCAAAAGCCTGGATCTGCCTGCTGTTGCTTCCGTTTGCAATGATAAAATAATCTGCGAGGATAGAGATTTCGGAAATATCGATCACACGGATATTCTCGGCCTTTTTATCCTCCAGCGCATTGATTACAATACCTGCCAGTTTTTTTATATCTTTTATATCTTTCATTGTAGATTCAGACATAGAGTTTCCTTTCTGGATTCAGTTTTGTTTCCGGGTGCAATAATAATCATAGGTTGTCTGTGTCATTGGATCAATAGTGCCCTGTACGGAATGTAAATACTGCAGGGTATCCTCCAAAATCATCAAAAGAGCCTTGTCCAGATCCTGAAAGGCTGTTTTGCGAATTGCAGGAAGATTCGGGGCCTGCTTGCGCCCGGGTTCTATATAATCTGCAATATATATGATCTTCTCAAGCTTTGACATTCCGGGACGTCCGGTCGTGTGGTTCAGGATCGCATTCAGAATATCTTCATCCTGTATCCCAAACTTCTTCGAGGCGAGATAGCTTCCGACCTTTGCATGCAGAAGGAAAGGATTTGCTTCTTCGGCCTCCGTGATCTCAAGATGATGTTTATGACAAATCTCAATCCGTTCTTCATTTGTCATACATTTTGCACAGTCATGCAAAAGACCGGCTGTCTCAGCTTTTACAACATCCTCCTGATAGATCATCGCAAGACAGGCTGCGGTGTAGGCAACTCCCAGCGTATGTTCATAACGATGAGGGTCCAGTGTTTTCTCCATTTTTTTTCTTGTTTTTTTAATATCCGCTGATTTCATGAAAAGATACCTCCGAATACAGATTATGAGAAGAAATATATTCATAAGCCGGATCGGCTATCATATAGCGTACACTCTGCCCTCTTGAAATACGTTCCCTGATTTCCGAAGACGAGATATCGATCTGTCTTGTCGTCAGCAATGTAACCCTGCCGCCAAACTGACTTTCAAGCTGCTGCGCTCTGTTTTGCAGCTTCTCTTTTTCGCAGCCCCTTCGGGCGGCAACCAGGATATGACAGGACTGAAAAATAATCTCCGGATTTTTCCAGGTGTCAATCCCAAAGAGAGCGTCGGCACCC
Source organism: uncultured Lachnospiraceae bacterium (assembly GCA_934385475.1). Lineage (GTDB taxonomy): Bacteria > Bacillota > Clostridia > Lachnospirales > Lachnospiraceae > UBA3282. The sequence continues at coordinate 12,722 of CAKRPS010000038.1, forward strand.
ATCAGAAAAAAGAGCTCTGCATCCGGATAAAGCTTCTTCATCTCTGTCATCGTCTCGCAGGTATAGGTAGCACCTCCGCGCTCGATCTCCAACTGCGAAAGCTCCATCTTACTTTCTCCCTGTATGGAAAGCTCGACAAGCTTTGAACGTATCAATGGATTTAAAATCGTATGCTGTTCTTTTTTATATGAATTTCCGCTCGGCATCAGGATCAGCCGATCCAGTTCACAGGTCTCGATCGCCGCTCTGGCCGTGAGCAGATGTCCGATATGGATGGGATTAAAGGTTCCACCGTAAATACATATTTTCTCATGCAATGGATTCATAAGCAATACAGACACTCTCTTAACGGGGCAGTTCGATTTTTTTGTGATCTTTGTTTTCTTTATAAAGAACGATCTTCTTACCGATCACCTGTACGACCTGGGAACCGGTTCTCTCTGCCAGCATACCGGCCATGGAGGAAGGATCCTCCATACAGTTTTTCAGGACAGCCAGCTTGATCAGTTCTTTTTTGTTAAAGGCTTCACGAACAGCCTCAGTCACCTCAGGTGTCAGCCCGGATTTTCCGATCTGAAAAACAGGCTCCAGATTCATGGCAAGACCCTTGAGATACGCACGTTGTTTACTTGTCATTTCAGTACCCTCCTACTTATAATAGTCAAAAGAAAGACCGTACATGCGGACTGTATCGCCTTCCTGTATGCCAAGTTCTTCCAGTTCCTTCAGAATACCATTCATTTTAAGGAAGTTCTGGAAGAATGTAAAGCCTTTTTCAGACTCCAGATTTGTATAGCCGAGCATTTTTTCGATACGAGGGCCTTCCACTACATATTCGTCTGCTTTCTCATCATAGGTAACAGTATAAGGATCGTCGCTTTGAGACATCATAAACTCCGGGAAAAACTCCTGCTCAAAGACAATCGGCTTATCGTCTACAGTATCCAGAATATGACGTACCGCATAGAGAAGCTCGCGGATTCCGGTTCCGCTGATAGCGGAAATCGGATAAACCGAAATCCCCTGCGGTTCAAATTCCTTCTTCAAAAGTTCTACCGGATCTTCAGCGCCTTCCTCTGTATAAATCATATCGATTTTGTTGGCAGCAATAATCTGAGGCCTTGCAGCAATCTCCGGATTGTAATTCTGAAGCTCCTTGTTGATCGCATAAATATCCTCGATCGGATTTCTGCCTTCGGTAGAAGCTGCATCCACAATGTGCACAATGACTTTGGTACGTTCGATATGGCGCAGAAATTCATAGCCGAGACCGACTCCCTCGGAAGCACCCTCGATAAGCCCCGGAATATCGGCAACCACAAAGCCTTTAGCCCCCTCCAGGTCGACAACTCCAAGATGCGGATTCAGGGTGGTGAAATGATAGTTTGCTATTTTAGGGCGTGCATTGGATATCTTTGTCAGGAAAGTGGATTTACCTACATTGGGAAATCCGACAAGGCCGACGTCTGCGATCACCTTCAGCTCTAACAAGAGTTCGATCTCCCTTGCCGGCTGTCCCGGCTGTGCATAGCGCGGTGCCTGCATCGTGCTGGTCGCATAGTGCTGGTTTCCGTTTCCGCCTTTTCCACCCTGCAGCAGTACAAAACGACGATTATCACCCGAAAGATCTGTGATGACCTTTCCACTTTCAGCTTCCTTGACAACCGTTCCCTCCGGCATTTTCAGGATCAGATCTTCTCCATCCTTACCGCGGCAGTTGCGTTTTCCGCCGTCCTCACCATTCTGTGCATGATACTTTCGTACATGGCGATAGTCGGTGAGTGTATTTAAGCCATCATCCACTACAAGGATGACGCTTCCACCGTGACCGCCGTCACCGCCGTCCGGTCCACCGTTTGGCACATATTTTTCCCGGCGGAAAGAGATGTGTCCATCTCCGCCCTTTCCACTTTTCACAAAAATTCTGGCTCTGTCTGCAAACATAATCTTTCACCTCAAAACGAAAGGCTTCAAATAAGTTCTCAACAAACTTAATCTGAAGCCTTAAACCCTCGTATTATTTTTCTACAGGATATACGGAAGCCTGTTTCTTATCTCTTCCTTTTCTCTCGAAACGAAGTACACCGTCAACCAAAGCAAACAGTGTGTCGTCACCACCGATACCTACGTTAATACCGGGATGAATCTTTGTTCCGCGCTGTCTGTACAGAATGTTTCCTGCCTTCACGAATTGTCCGTCAGCTCTTTTTGCACCAAGTCTCTTGGATTCGGAATCTCTACCGTTCTTGGTAGAACCAACTCCCTTTTTATGTGCAAAAAATTGAAGGTTCATATTTAACATGGTGTTACACCTCCTCAAATTTCAATTTACAATGTTTTCTCCCATATTGCTTCTCAATCTGGGAAAGACCGAGCACAAGAGTATCCAGAAGAATTTCTGATTTCTCCGAAAGAGGCTCTGCTGTAAAGAAACACCGTATACTTCCGCTCTGTTCCTCTGTCTCTACGTCCATTTTGGCACCGGCAAGCTGCTCAAGCGCATTGATCGTATTGATAACCAGAACGGAAATGGAAGCACAGACAATATCCTGTCCGTAATCTGCATAACCGGCATGTCCATTACAGGTAAAGCCCTTATATGCTCCTGCTTTCGTCTTATAAAATGTGATATTCGTCATCTCACACCTGTGCTGCATGTGCAAGCAACCTTTTAGGCATTAATCTTGTCAATCTTAACCTGTGTGTATGCTTGTCTATGACCATTTTTGTTGTGATAGCCGGTTTTTCTCTTGTACTTGTAAACGATAACTTTACGAGCCTTACCCTGATCCATAACAGTTCCGGTAACAGTTGCGCTTGCTACATCGCCTGCAACCTTAAGCTCCTTATCGCTAACAGCTATAACCTGGTCAAATGTTACAGAAGCTCCTACTTCAACGTCAAGTTTTTCAACTTTGATGACATCTCCCTCAGAAACTTTGTACTGCTTTCCACCTGTTGCAATAATTGCGTACATATGGCACCTCCTATTCATGAACTTTCGTCCATTTACTCGCTAGCTTCGGTGGTATGGAAATCCACACACTTTTACCTCACTATGCGGCATACTCAAATATCATATACATTTCAAATGGGTTTGTCAATATTTTTATGTAAATTTATCTGTTCTTATCTGTTCTGCAAGACTGGGAAGGATTTTTTTGCGTGTGATCTCCATCAGGCCAAGCTCTGTCATATCAACAACCGCAGCCGTTACCGGATCATGTCTGAGCAGAGAACGCATATAAGAAATCAGTTCTTTCTCGAAGTCTTTGTCCTGACAGTTGATAAAATCAACTAATATCATCCCTGACAAGTTCCGGGCACGCAGCTGCCTTGCGATCTCCTGTGCCGCTTCCAGATTGATTTTCTGATTTGTCTGCTCTTTGTTCTTTCCCTTCTCATATTTTCCGGTATTGACATCGATCGAGATCAGGGCTTCTGTCGGTTCAATGACCAGATAGCCCCCTGATTTCAGCCATACTTTTTTGGAGAGAAGTTCTTTGATGCGAACCTCCAGACTGTAAAGCTTATAAAGCGGAAGCATCGAATCTTCATAGAAACGTATGGAAACACTGTCATCCGTTATGTTCTGCTTTATCAGCTCATAGACATCCGGCAGATCGGTGAGAATTTCCGAGTATTCCTCTCGATAGGCATTCTGAATAAAAGAAATATAGTCCGGTGCTGCCTGATACAGGCAGCTGAAGCAGGTGCGTTTGTCCGCAATCGTCAGAATATGCTGCAGGGTCTCCGAAAGCTTTATCGCTTCTGCCACAAGCGGCTGCTCAGAGGTGAGCCGCCCGGCGTTTGTCCGGACGGTGAGCTGACAAGAACCGGATAGCTTCTGCAGACTTTCCAGGTTTTTGAAATACTGCTGTTTCTTCTTGCTAAGCTTTGCAGAAACCTGTATACCTGCTCCATGGCCGTGACTTCTGCCGACAACCGCATAGGTGCCCGAAAGGGATATCCGTGAAGTAACACCCGCAAGCTTTGTCTTCATGGGTTCCCGGACAATCTGTACAAACACTTCATCTCCGACCTGTAGTTTTCCGTTGTAGCTACGGTTTGTTACCAGAACATCCTTCTCCTCTGACAGGGAAAGAAAGGTCGTGAAATTTTTGCCAAGGTCAACAAATGCGGCATCGATGGAACGCGAAATACTGCTGACCTTTCCAATATAGATATTTCCTACCATGTAGGGAGATTGTTTCTGTGCACTTATCGAAAGGATCTGATTATCCTGTAACAGGATGGAAAACAGCATATCCTGAAGGGAACAGATCAGAATCTTTCCTGTATTTTTTTCCATTAAGGGTTCTCCTTATTCTTTATGACAGGCTTGTTTGCCCAAGCGGGATTAGCGCCTGCGCGGAATCAGCTCCCGCCATTCTGGTATATGTCTCGATTCTTGTCACCTGATATTTGGAAGTTTCATAGGAAATACCCGCATACTGAAAAAGCTTTTCAAGCACCATGGAAGGCTTGATATTTCCGCTGCTGCTTGCATCCACCTTAAGGGAAAGGGCTGTCGTCCTGCAAAGCTCTTCCGAGGGGATATTTTCTTCCAGCATAGCTGCGGCATAGGATGAAATTTCTCTGAAAACAGGAATTTCCGTAAGCCCGATCTGATAGATTCCTTCCTTGAGATCAAGCTCCACAACGCTTTTCTTTGTCTCCTTCGTATAGGGGATGGATGGCTGCGCATAGAATTCTTCCACGACACCCTTAAGCTTCGCTATTGTTCCATGATCTTCTTTTTCATGGATCAGATAGGAAGCGGCCGCTACACTCGCCATTGCATTTTTGACGTTTTCATCCAAAACCGATACCGCAAGGACCCGGACACCCTCAACCAGACAGTGATTCAGAGACTTCCGGATGCTTTCCGGCTCTGCCTGCGAGCAAAGCTCAATATCCATATAATCGCCGACACTCTCAATGCCTACCCCGAGCGGATACGCAAACGACATGATCTGATGCGGGCTAAAGCCCTCCGAATATTTGATATCGATCCGGGCACGACGGACTGCCTTCTGAAAAAAACGCATCATATCCAGATGTCCAATAAATTTTAAGGAACCATATTTTGCAAATTTAATTCTTATTTTCATGCCTCTGCTCCTTTACATTCCTGTAATGCGGCATTCTGGGGTTCAAAACAGACACCGCCACCGAAACGTCTTGCACCGCAGCCCTGACACTGTACCCGGCAATTAGGCGATACCGTCTGTGCCTGTGCTTTCTTCCACTCCCGCAGCAGAAATTCCCTGGTGACACCACAGTCAAGGAAATCCCATGGAAATATCTCATCATCGGCACGCTCCCGCGTTGTATAAAAGGCTACATCCACGCCGCAGTCATCAAAACACTTCAGCCAGACATCGTTGTGGAAGGATTCACTCCAGGCATCAAACATACATCCACGTTCATATGCCGTAGCGATCACCTTTGCAACCTTGCGGTCGCCACGTGCCAGAACCCCTTCCAGAACACTGACATCCGCCTCGTGCCAGTTGTATTTAATGCTTTTCTGATTGAGCTGTGCCATAATTCCTTTTCTGGTTTGAAAGGCTTTCTCAAGGAACTGTTCTTTGGTGCACATCGGTGCCCACTGAAACGGAGTGAACGGTTTCGGAATAAAGAAGGAGGTACTTGTAACAATCTGTACTCTTCCGTTTACACGCTTTTCCTTGGGAACCGTATCGAAAAAGGCAGCGGCTATCTTGTTGGAAAGATCGCCGATCCCCAGAATATCTTCTTCTGTCTCTGTCGGAAGCCCCAGCATAAAGTAAAGCTTTACCCTTGTCCAGCCACCTTCAAAGGCAAGCGTTGCACCCTTTAAAATGACTTCTTCAGTCAATCCTTTATTGATGACATCCCTCAGGCGCTGGCTGCCTGCCTCCGGTGCGAAGGTAAGACTGCTTTTCTTCACATCCTGCACCTTGCTCATGACATCCAGTGAAAAGGCGTCAATACGCAGAGATGGGAGTGAAATATTGACATGTTTATTGTCACAGTCTTCTATCAGAAAGTCCAAAAGTTCATTCAGACAGGAATAATCGCTGGAGCTGAGGGAACTGAGGGATATTTCCTCGTGTCCTGTATTTTGGAGCATTTCCACCGCATATTGCTTCAGTTTCTCCACGTTGCGCTCTCGCACCGGCCGATAAAGCTGTCCGGCCTGACAGAAACGGCATCCGCGGATACATCCACGCTGGATTTCAAGTACCACACGATCCTGTGTGACCTTGATAAAAGGAACAACAGGCTTCATAGGATAATGTACATCCGTCACATCCATTACAATTTCCTTTAAGATCGTGTCAGGTGCCTTATCATACAGCTTCTTCCGGCAGGCAACCGTTCCGTCCTCGTGATAGATCTCCTCATAAAACTGTGGCACGTAGATTCCCGGAATCTGAGATGCTGCCTGCAAAAAAGTAAGGCGGGAACCGCCGTTTTTCTTATTGTCCAGATAACAGTCAAGAAGGTTCCGGTACTGTGTTTCACCCTCCCCGATATAGAACAGATCAAAGAAATCCGCGATCGGTTCCGGGTTGTAGGTACAGGGACCACCACCGATAACGATCGGCATATCCTCCCCGCGATCCCTGGCTAACAGAGGAATCCCGGCAAGATCCAGAATCTGCAAAATATTGGTGTAACACATTTCATACTGAATCGTAATTCCAAGAAAATCCATATTTCTGACAGGTTCCTGTGATTCCAGGCAAAAAAGCGGAATCTTCTGCTCCCTCATGATCCGGTCCAGATCTGTCCACGGAGAGTAGACACGTTCACACCACACATCCTCCCAGGAGTTCAGCATACTGTACAGGATCTGGATTCCCAGGTGAGACATGCCTATTTCATAGACATCCGGAAAGCACATGGCAAACCGGACGGCAATCTTTTGTTTGTCTTTCATCACAGAGTTATATTCGTTTCCTATATAGCGGGCCGGTTTTTCAACCTGTATCAATATTTCATCTGATAAAGCCAGTTTTCTCATCATAATCCTCATTTCTGCGCACGCTCTTTGCGCATATCTTCCAAAATTCATTTGACACACGAAAATTTGCGTTCATTGTGTCTAGTATATTAAATTTATTTTTCAAAATCAAGTAAGGCTTCCAGTCCGGAAAGATCTGGATCATCAGTGGAAAGCCCGAGCGTATCTTCTGTAATAAAACCAGCAACGTCCGTCGCACTGTATTGTCCGATCGGCTGTCCGTTTGCATCACACAGAAGAAATGCCGCAAACAATAAAACAGCAAGGATCATACGAAACTGAAAGCCTTTCAGATGATTCTCAGGCAGTTGTCCCACAGGTGCAGACGGTTCATATCCATGGATTTCCATAGCCGGATCGTAGAAAATCTGTTCCCTCTGCTTCATCTTCATTTGATTCTCCATACTTTCTCTTCTGACAAGCTGTGCCAAAGCCAGCTTTCTTTCCTGAATGCTGCCCTGTTCCATAATTCCCCTTCATTTATGTAGTGTTCGTCTCTTACTATACTTTATGAAGCTGTTATAACAAAAAGAACGCCCCTCTCAGGGCGTTCCCGTATGCGTTTAGCGCTGTGCAAGTTCTGTCGTGATCTCTTCCCACGTGATATTTTTCTCTGCCATCAGGACCATCATATGATACAGAAAATCCGAAATCTCATATTTGACTTCATTTTCATTCGGATTCTTGGCGGCGATAACAATCTCCGTAGCCTCTTCGCCGAGTTTTTTGAGGATTTTATCAATTCCTTTATCAAACAGGTAATTGGTATAAGAGCCTTCCTTCGGATGGATCTTACGATCCTTGATCACATCAAAGACCTGTTCAAATACCTTGAGTGGATTGGATTCATCGTACTCCTTCGCCATGATCTCGTTGAAGAAACAGGAGTGCGATCCGGTATGGCAGGCGGCACCGATCTGGGAAACCTTGGCAAGAATGGTATCCTTGTCACAGTCTGCCGTGAGGGATTTCACATACTGGAAATTACCGCTGGTCTCTCCCTTTACCCAGAGTTCCTGTCGGCTTCTGCTGTAATAGGTCATTTTCCCGGTCTTCAGGGTCATGTCATAGGCCTCTTCGTTCATGTAGGCCACCATCAGGACCTCATCGGTCTTGTAGTCCTGTACGACAACTGTGACATGTCCGTCCGAATTGAGCTTAAATTCATCCCATGCTATCGTAGGCTCAAAGGTGTTGACCTTGATCCCGTTATTCTGGCATAAGGATTTAATTGCAAGCAGTTCCTTGGCATTTTCATTGATGGCATAGCCGGAGATTCCGCAAATATTCTTCTTTGACAAAATCTCCATCAATTTATCAAGAGATACCTCCGGAACGGAAGCGATCATAGGGATTTCGGATACCTGAAGTGCCTCCTTCAGATAAGTCTCCTTGACTAAGATGATCTCCTCCACATACTCTTCCAGAAGCTTTGTATTTCTGACAATATCATCTGCCTCTGTTACGCAGGCAACAATCTTATCTTTCCCGAATTTCTTGGATACTTCCTCTGTGATCTCCACGTTTCCCGGCTTGGAGTAATTGAGCGCTGCCTTCCGGCATCCGGCATACAGCAGCTTCTTGATATCTTCCATCCGCTTAACGTTACCGGCACCGATCACCGGTATCTCAGCCGTACTGCAGATCTCTTTGATGATATCCAAAGCCTCTTCATGCTCCGTATCGCTGTCAGACATGTCATAGATGATCAGTTCATCTGCATTGTTATCGCTGTAATAGCGTGCGAGCGCAACCGGATTCGTATTCAAAATCGTGCTGTCCGAGAAACCTCTGACCGCATTTCCTTTATAAAGATAAATACATGGTATAAATTTCTTGTATGACATTTTTGTTCCTTCCATTTGCTGTTCTTAGCTGTTTATTCATTTGTTACCGCGTGGCAAAGCACTCAGGCAAGGCTTCCCTTGGTGCTGAGCACATCCTTGATCCTGTCATCGTAGGAAACTGCCTCGTCCAGAGCCTTTGCAAAAGCCTTAAACATCGCTTCGATCATGTGATGCGTATTGCTTCCGCTGAGCATACGGATGTGGAGATTCATCCCTGCACTGTAGGACACCGCATAGAAAAATTCTCTGACAAGCTCTGTCTCCAGGCCGCCTACACGCTCTGCCGGGAATTCACACTCAAAACCAAGATAAGGTCTGCCGCACAGATCTATCGCGCACAGACACAGTGCATCATCCATCGGAAGGATGAAATAACCGTATCTTTTGATTCCCTTTTTGTCGCCGATGGCTTCCTTGATCGCCTGTCCAAGTACGATTCCGGTATCTTCAACCGTATGATGGCCGTCCACGTGCAGATCTCCGTTCACCTTGATCTCCGTGTCAAAAAAACCGTGTCTGGTAAAGCCCTCCAGCATATGGTCAAAAAAACCTATTCCGGTAGAAACGTCACCCTTTCCGGTTCCATCGAGCTCCAGCGATACAGAGATATCCGTCTCCTTTGTGGTACGCGTAATTTTTGAAATTCTGGACATATGACTTCTCCTTTTCTGGGTTTATTCCGAAAATCTCACATGAATGGAATTTGCATGTGCCGTGAGCCCTTCCTGCTTTGCAAAGAGTTCAATATCTTTATGAGCCTTCTCAAGCGCCTCTCTGGAATAAGAGATGATGCTGGTTTTCTTCATAAAATCATCCACGTTCAGCGGTGAGAAAAATCTTGCGGTTCCGTTGGTCGGCAAAATATGATTCGGTCCGGCATAATAGTCACCGAGCGGCTCGGAGGAATACTCTCCTAGGAAAATAGCTCCCGCATTTTCAATCTTGGTCATAACCTGATAGGGGTCCTTCGTCAGGATTTCAAGATGCTCGGATGCGATGGCATTTGCAGCGTCAATGGCATCCTCCATAGAGTCCGCAATCAGCTGATAGCCATAGTTGTCAAGTGACTTCCGGATAATCTCCTCACGGGAAAGCTCCTTGAGGAAGTTTTCAATTTCAACTGAAACCTGATCGGCAAGTGCTTCGCTTGTTGTGATGAGAATGGCACTTGCAAGCTCGTCATGCTCTGCCTGGGAAAGCAGATCGGCAGCCACATAGCGGGGATTTGCCGACTCATCCGCAATGACAAGAATCTCACTCGGTCCGGCAATAGAATCGATGCTGACATAACCAAAGCAGGCTTTCTTGGCAAGCGCAACGAAAATATTCCCGGGGCCTGTGATCTTATCAACCTTCGGAATACTCTCTGTTCCAAACGCCATGGCGGCAATTGCCTGTGCCCCGCCGACCTTATAGA